>DASWZP010000362.1:0-5240 GCA_036404395.1 Bryobacteraceae bacterium
CCCGAGTGCGCCCCGGGATGACCGAGCGCGACCTGGCGGCGGAGATCGAATACCGCATGCGCCGTCTGGGCGCCGAGAAACCCAGCTTCGAAACCATCGTCGCCGCCGGCCGCCGTTCCGCCCTTCCGCACGCCGAGCCCACCGCCGCCCCGCTGCGCCACGGCGATCTGGTGGTGGTGGATATGGGCGCGTTTTGCGATGGCTACGCGAGCGACATGACGCGCATGTTGTTTTTGGGCACGCCCGGCGCCCGCGTCAAACGCGTCTACCGCGCCGTGCTCGAAGCGCAACTCGCCGGCATTGATGCCGTGCGCCCCGGCGTGGCCGCCTTCCAGGTGGATGCCGCCGCCCGCCGCGTGCTCCGCGCTTACGGCTACGACCGTGCCTTCGTGCATTCCACAGGCCACGGACTGGGCCTGGAAATCCACGAACCGCCGCGCCTCGGCAAGCGCGACAAGACCATCCTCCAGCCCGGCATGGCCATCACCATCGAGCCCGGCGTCTACCTGGAAGGCTTCGGCGGCATCCGGATTGAAGATACGGTCGAGGTGACCGAGACCGGCTGCAAGATCCTTACGCCAACGTCGAAAGAGCTGCGTGTGATCTGAGCGCCATGGCGTGGGCTCCCGAGGCGAGGATCGCCTCCGTGGGGCAACTTGCCCCACGAAACACCCATAAGTCACTGATTCTATTTAGCAGCATCTGCGGCGCGTGGGGCAAGTTGCCCCACGCCGGATTTTCCTACAGGGCAATGCGATCACAGTCTGGTGCCGCCTACGCGGGCAGCCCACTTTCAGGATCGCGCACGGGACAAAGAAAACCACGTCGCACGGCGGCAAACTTCGCTCAACTCGCTGATCGGCTTGAGGAAGATTTTTCGAGGGAATCTGTGACCGACCGTCAGGCGACAGCCTAAGGGCCGTTTTTCGAGACCAGCGCGGTCAAATGATGAGCTCCTCGCCTCGCTTCTTCGCGCGCGTTGGCGGTGGCGATCGTCAGGCCAGGAGCAGGCGGCGCCCCTTCGGCTCAGGGACCGGGTCGCCAAACTCGTTGGCGGTGTCGATCCACAAGCGAATCGCATCCTGCGCGTTGCTGAGGGCGCGGTCCTGCGTGGCGCCATGCGCGGCGCATCCCGGAAGCTCAGGCACCTCAGCAACGAATGCCGCGTCCTCGTCGCTCCAATAGATGATGACTTCGTATTTGGTCATTGCTTAATACCAAGCCTCGCCTTCAGGATAGCCGCCCGAACCTGTTTGACCTGGTACGGCTTCGCGTTTGCGCCCGATCGCTGCAAATTGATCTTCTCCTCCACGCCGCTCTTCCGGAACACGTGGTGGCTGCCCCGTACGCGCTCCTCGAAGCCGAGGCGGTCGAGCAATCGGCACAAGTCGTCAAAACGGATACCAGCATCGGAGGTGCCACTGAGGAGCCGCTCCAGCGTTTTCTCAGCTCCCATAACGCCATTCTACGCGATGTCTGCAGCGGCCGTCCGCGATTGCCGGCAAACAAGCGCTTGGCCCCGCCTCACCCCACCTCGTAGTGCTGCAATATCTCCTGCCACCTTCCCTGCGCTTTCAGCAGCAGCTCCACTACTTCGCGGACGGCGCCTTCGCCGCCGGGGGCTTGCGTTATGTGATGAGCCGCGCGCTTCACTTCTTCGCGCGCGTTGGCAGTGGCGATGGCCAGGCCGACGCGGCGCATGATCACGATGTCGGTGAAATCGTCGCCGATGTAAGCCACCTGGCTCGCATCGATTTTGGCGTCAGCGAGGATCTCCTGCAAGATCGGGATCTTCTCGATGTGGCCCTGGTAGACGTAGGACATCTTGCATTGGCGGGCGCGCTCCTCGGTGGCTGGCGATTGCCGCCCACTGATCACGCCGGTCTTGATGCCCTTCCAGCTGAGCCACTGGAGTCCGATTCCGTCCTGGGAATCGAACCCCTTGGTTTCGACCATCTTCCCTTCGGGGTTGGGCACGTTGTAGAGCCGGCCGTTGGTGAGGACGCCATCCACGTCCATCAGCAGCAATTGGATTTTGCCGGCCAGCGCCAGCAGGTCGTCGGGGTTAGAGTTTGTCATGAAACGATGATTCCATTTCGCGGGTCCGCTCCCTTTGGTCGCGGCTCCGATGCGCCTCCGGTGCGCGCAGGGCCGGGCATGCCCGGCCCCTACAGTGGCCGAGACGATGGATTACACATTATACGTGCCGGCCGAAACCGATCCGCCCTTGCCGGTCCAATTGGTGTGGAAGAACTGGCCGCGCGGGCGGTCGACGCGCTCGTAGGTGTGCGCGCCGAAATAGTCGCGCAGCGCCTGCAGCAGGTTGGCGGGCAGCCGTTCGCTGCGATAGCCGTCGAAGAAGGATAGCGCCGTGGTGAAGGCCGGCACCGGCACGCCCGCTGCCACCGCCTGCACCACCACGCGGCGCCACGAGGCCTGGCACCGCTCGATCACGCCGTGGAAATAGTCGTCGAGCAGAAGGTTGACCAGTTTCGGATTGCGGTCGAAGGCTTCCTTGATCTTGCCCAGAAACGCCGAGCGGATGATGCACCCGGCGCGCCATACCAGCGCAATGCCGCCGTAATTCAAATCCCATTTGTATTGCTTGGCCGCTTCCGCCAGCAGCATGAAACCCTGCGCGTAGCTAACCAGCTTGGAGGCCAGCAGCGCCTGGCGCACGTCCTCGATGAACGCCTTTTTGTCGCCGCTGAACTGGAACGGCGGCCCGCTGAGGATCTTCGACGCCGCCACGCGGTCCTCTTTCATCGCGCTCAGGCAGCGCGCGAACACCGCCTCGCCGATCAGCGTCACCGGAACGCCCAACTCGAGCGAGCTGTCGCTGGTCCACTTGCCGGTGCCCTTCTGCCCGGCGGTGTCGAGGATCTTATCCACCACGTAATCCCCGTCTTCGTCCTTATAAGCCAGAATGTCGCGGGTGATTTCGATCAGGTAGCTGTCCAGCTCGCCTTTGTTCCATTCGCTGAATACCGCGTGCATCTCTTCGTTGCTCAGGCCCAGGCCCTGCTTCATGATCTGGTAGGCTTCGCAGATGAGCTGCATGTCGCCGTACTCGATGCCGTTGTGCACCATCTTGACGAAATGGCCGGCGCCGTCGCTGCCCATCCAGTCGCAGCAGGGAGCGCCATCCGGCGTCTTGGCGCAGATGGCCTGAAAGATGCCTTTCACCAGCGGCCACGCCTTCGGGCTGCCGCCGGGCATCATGGAGGGGCCGAAACGCGCGCCTTCCTCGCCGCCCGAAACGCCGGTGCCGACAAACAGCATGCCTTTGCTTTCCAGGTAGCCGGTGCGGCGGATGGTGTCGGGGAAATGCGAGTTGCCGCCGTCGATGATCAGGTCGCCGGGCTCCAGGTAGGGCAGCAGGGCTTCGATGAAGTCGTCCACCGCCTTGCCCGCTTTCACCATCAGCATGATCTTGCGCGGCCGCTTCAGCAGGCTGGCCAGTTCCTGGATCGAATGGGCTCCGATGATGGTCTGGCGCCCTTTGGCCGCGTCGTTCAGAAACTCATCGACCTTGGACACCGTGCGGTTGTACGCCACCACGGTGTAGCCATGATCGTTCATGTTCATAATCAGGTTCTGGCCCATCACGGCCAGACCGATGAGCGCAATGTCGCCGGTTGGTTGCATAGAATTCGACTCGTTGGAGGAGGTTTAACTCAGTTGAACCTCTTTGTATAACACGCGGCGCCGCCTTTGAACTAAAGCAGAACTAAAGCAATGTTACAGCATAGCTAAAGCGTTCGGCGGACTCGCTAGCGTACCCGCTCGAATCGGAACAGCTCAAACTGAGGGCGACCGTTGGAATCCTGAATGGTTCGGATCATCCGCCGTTGGTAGCCATCGGCCTTAGCCAACGCATCCAGCCGATCATCTGCGCCCTTGAAATACTGGCGGGAAGAAACATGATTGACGAATACCGCGCCGGCGTTCGAGATCATGGTCCCAATTTCACTATCTGATTCGGAGTCAATGGGCCAGGCGTGCGCCGCTTTGAGCCTACCTTCGTGCAGCAAAATCAGATTGTCTTCAATCCCAAAGTCGAGCTCGTACACGGTGCAGGCTTCGGAGCCGGCAAGAGAATCCGAAAGAGGATACAAGGCATCGGTGAACAAACCGTATGAGCCGTTGCGCTCGAACTGCGCAATGTATTGGTTCACCACCAGGAGATTCGCCGCGATCAGCGTTGTTCCGGCTGCGACGGCCAGCCATCTCGGCCGCAGGGCCGCAACAGCGACGGCCACCAAAAGGTGGGGCATTGGATAGAGCAGTACAATGTGATGCGCGCTGCCCGTGTAGCGCGTAACTGCCATGGCGGAGAACGCAACGAGTAAGAAAACTATCGAGAAAACCGCCGCGCGCCGACCGCCGGAACGCCACCACAACGGCGCGGAAAGAAGCGCCAACAAGATCGCATACACGAATGGGCTCGAATCAGTTGGACCAATGCGATCGCGGATCCAGCATGACAGGCGCCCGATGGCGGATCGGGGGATCTTCGGCATCTCCTCGGTCTCCGGAGCCACGACGATGCCGAAAAGATCGGAGCCATTCAAAGTGTTTTTCAGCGAGATGACCTTGGCATGGAAATTCTCCAACGACAAGTGAACGTTCGCGTGGAGGGTCGCGTTCGGAATATGGACGTTATATACAATGAGCGGGAGCGCACCTGCGGCAAATGCGCCGGCGCAGCAAGCCACAGTGCGGCGACTGGCGAGGATCTTCCGAACCTCTGGCAGATACGCGGCAATCAACGCCGCAGCCAACCCGCTAAGCGCCCAAATGAAGATGGCTTTATTCCATAGCGCCAATCCAAAGATGAAACATCCGAGGGTGGGCCGACGCACGGCAATTGCCAGACATCCAGCTACCAGAAGGATTTGTTGCAGTGCGACCGGACCCCAGTCATAGGTGTTGGTGAGGAGAAACGAAGCGTCGGTAGCTAATAGAAGAGAGGCGAGGAGCGCCGCGCGAACGCCGGCCATTTTCTCGGCCAGTTTGAAGAAGAGGACGATTGTCAGCGCCCCGAATATCACGACTGGGAGCCGGACGGTGTACGCGTTAGGCCCAAAGACACCGAGGATTGGCCAATAGATTAATGTCTTTAGCGTTCCGCCGTACGGAAAGAGCATGAGGGGGATGTGTTGATGGAATACAGTGGCTCCATACGCGCTATTGAATGGGCAGTAAAACGGATTGGCAAAAACAGCCTCGTCGGTTTC
>DASWZP010000363.1:0-8158 GCA_036404395.1 Bryobacteraceae bacterium
AACTCCGCCAGGCTCTCGTCCAGTTGTCCCTGGCCGCGCAAGCGCAGCCCTTTGTCGACGTGCATCTGCGCGCACTGGAAGCGGGCTTTTTCGGCGGCCATCTGGTAGGTCATCTCGGCCGGGTCTTCGGATAGCGCCTTCTCGTAAGAGGCCAGCGCGGCGTCCCAGTCTTTCTTGCCCTCTGCGATACGGCCCTCGGCCAGGTACTTGTCGCCCTTGCGGGTTTTGGCTTCCAAAAGAGCCAGCGGCGCGAGCATCGCGGCGGCCAGCCAGACTGCGGTTAAACGATTGAAAAAGAGCATGTTCCTGCTTCCGTCAGGCCTCTCGCGAACCCTATGCTAAGATGAAGTCGCACTTCGCTTGTCCGGGGACATCTAAAAGCATTGACGCGCCTGGGGCTCGCGGCGTGGAGAACAAAATTGGCGGACGGGAAAGACGCGCGATTCAAGATTCTCAGCGATAACCGGCAGGCGCGTCACAACTATTTCCTGATGGACCGCTTCGAGGCCGGCATGGTGCTCACCGGGACCGAAGTGAAGGCCGCCAAAGACGGCAAGGTTCAGCTCAAGGACGCCTACGGCGCGGTGATCGCCAACGAAGCATGGCTGTTGAACGCGCACATCAGCCAGTACTCGCACGGCAACCGCGAAAACCATCCCCCGGTTCGCAACCGCAAGCTGCTGCTGCACCGGAGGGAAATCGACAAGCTGCTGGGCATCACGCGGGAAAAAGGCCTGGCTCTCATTCCCACCAAGATGTACCTCAAGCAAGGCCGCATCAAATGCGAGCTGGCGGTGGCCAAAGGCAAGAAGCTGCACGATAAGCGCGAAACCGAGCGCGCCCGCACCGCCGAAGCCGAAGCCCGCGCCGAGATGCGCAGGCGGGCGTAGGACCTAACGGAGCCGCGACCAAAAGGGAGCGGTCATATGCCACCTTTAGCGCAAGACCGCTCCCTGACGGTCGCGGCTCCGAAAAGCGCATTCGACCGCGCTACTTGCGCGGTTCGCTCGTGGGCGGCACCAGGCCTTTGAGGCGCATGTAAGTGACGATGTTGCCGTAGTGCTCGTAACCGTGGAACGAGAGCATGTAGAGGCCGCTCAGCCGGGTGCGGTTCCGGCCGTAAATCTTCACCTGTTCGGCGGCCCGGGCGTCGGTCAGGCCCTCGAATGCCGCGTCACAGAACGCGTCGGATTCCTTCAGCGCGGCGATCAGATCGGCTTTGGTGGCCTTGTCGGTCTGGGGGACCGTAGGGGCGGCTACGCCTTTCGTCTGCGCGCAGATCTGGTTCTGCGCGTTCGCGATGTGTGCGACCAGTTGACTGAAGGAACGGACCTCCGGCACGGGTTTGAATGCGTAGTTCTCCTCCGGCATCTTCTCGGCGGCGCGCAGGACGACGTCCTTCACAAACCCCCACGCTTCACGCGCGTCGGCGGTCAGCGGGTTGGCGGGTGCGATTGGCTGGCTCTGAGCAGCCAGGGGCAACGTCAGGAAGAGGATGGTGACTAGCGTGATGAGAAGTCGAAAGGTTGTCATGAACGGATTGTACCGAATGCGCTACCGCCGCGTAGGCACCTCGGGACCCAGAATTCCCAGCCGGGCGGCGGCGTCGCGCAGACGGCTTATGCTGGCCGCCATCACGAGCTGGCGTTCCAGCTTCGGTGGGCTGAACAGGGTTTCGAGCAGAGCCGCGGCGGCCTGGCAGTGTTCGAGCGCGGCTTCGAAGCCAGCCGGCTTGGGTGGGCGCGGCGCCTTCCTGCCGCGGGCGCGCGCCTCGCCGATGACGGCGGCGATCCGGTCGCGATTCTCCGGCAGCAGCGGAATGGTCTCGCCATTGGCGCTGATCCCTTCGGCGCTCATCCGCGGCGCGATCGCCCGATACTCGCCGGGCGTAATATGCGCCAGTTGCGCTACATGGAAGTAGGCAGCCCCGAGTTCGTCGAACAGGCGGATGCTCGCATCGACGCTTCGCCGGCAGGCGCCCAGATGTTTCGTGCAGAACTCTTCCCAGGTGCTGGCATGGCCGCGGTAGAGTTTCTCATTGTGAATGCGACGCAGGCATTCAATCTCAGCGGCGGAACAGCGCCCGGCCATGGCGCCAAAGGCCTCGCGGCGGCCCATCCACTGGCCCAGATTGAGGGCCGCCCCCGCCGGTGTTTTGTCGAGTCGATCGTTTTTCATTTGCCCTCCATAGGATTTCCGGCAGAGTCTGCCGGAAATTCAACCGAAACAAACGAGTTACCTGCTGTTTTCCGGCAGATCTTGCCGGAATCCCTCTTTCAGGATCGCGCAAGGCCCGGCGGGAACCGGGGCGAGTTTCCGGGGAAGCCGCTGATAGCGTTGATACAGGTCTTTGACGAAAGCTCGTGACCGACGTCGCATACCGCAAGGTAGGACGGACGATCGTCTTTTGTCGTCTGTCAACGTTCGTGCCTTGGCGCGGCTTGACAGGCCACAAAAACCGATGGCCCGTCCTACCCACTCAGACGCGGAGCTCGTAGCCTAGGGCGCGCATGCCGTCGATGATGCGGGCGCGAATGGCGCTGGTCTCATCATTTGAAAGCGTGCGGTCGGGCGAGCCGGCGGTCAGTCGGAAGGAGACGCTCTTTTGTCCGGTTTCGAGCGGCGGCCCGGAATACTGGCGCAGGAACTCGATCGATTCCACCAGCGGACCGGCGAAGGAACGCACTACCCTCTGCAATTCGCCGGCGGGGTCGTGCAAGCCGGCAATCACCGACAGATCGAAAGCCGACGAGGGATAGCGGCGGATGGGCGTGTAGCGCAACTCGGCGGCGGCGGCGAGCGCACGCACGCGGTCGAGATCGAGATCGAGCACGGCCGCGCGGCCGGTCTCGATCAGCGACGGGTGCAGTTCAAAGACGCGGCCCACGCGTTCGCCCTTCCAGCTTATGTCGGCGGCGCGCGCCGGGTGCTCGTAGGATCGCGCAGCGGCTGGCTGCGCCTGCGCTCCCGGCATCAGGCATTCGGCCGCGTGGCGGATCTCGTCCAGTCCCGCCGCGCCATCGCCCTGCCGCGCGAACAGCGCCGCCGCGAGGTGCGGCACTTCCTCGGGCAATCCCCGCTCGCGTTTATGAATCTCCAACCCGATTTCGAAAATGCGGAATACCTCGCGGTGCTTGCTGTTCTCTTGCATGTTGCGCCAGAGGCCGGGCAACAGGGAGGCGCGCATGAGGGCCTGGTCGCTCGCGATAGGGTTGGTCACGCGCAGGTGCGTTTCGGGCGCGAAGCCGAACGCGCGCACGGATTCTTCGCTGACGAATGAGTAATTGTAGACCTCGGTGAAGCCGAGATCCACCAGCACGTCGCGGACTTCGTGCTGGAACTTACGCTCCGGGTTCGAGGGCGGCACGGCGGCGGCCACCATCGGCGCCACCGGCGTAATGGAATTGTACCCGATCATGCGGCCGACTTCTTCCACCAGGTCGTCGGCCATCGAAACATCCTTGGTGGCGCGCCAGGAAGGGACGGAAACCGAAAACACGCCGGGCTTCGACTCGGCGACGCCGAATTCGAGGCTTTCGAGAATCCGTCGGACTTCGGCCGGCTCGAGCGCGCGGCCCAGCTTGCGGCCCAGCCACTCCAGGCGCAGCTCGATGGGCGGCGGCGCGGGCATATCTTTCATTTGGTCGGCCACGCCGCCCGCCACGCGAATGCCCGGCGAGATTTCGCGCAGCAGTTCCACGGCGCGGGCCAGCGCGCGCACCGTGTTGGCGGGGTCCTGGGCTTTTTCGTAGCGGATGGAGGCGTCGGTGCGCAGCTTCACCGCGGACGAAGTCTTGCGGATGGAAGCGGCCTGGAAGTTGGCGCTTTCGAGCACCACTCGCGTAGTCTTGTCACTGATGGCGGTGGAGGCGCCGCCGATCACGCCGGCCAGCGCGATGGCGCCCGAGGCGTCGGCAATCACCAGGTTGCTCAGGTCGAGCACGTAGTCTTCATTGTTCAAACCGCGGAACCGCTCGCCCGGATGCGCGTTCCGGATGAAGATGGTATCGCCGGAGAGCCGGTCGGCGTCGAAGGCGTGCGTGGGCTGGGGCAGCTCCGCCATCAACAGGTTGGTCATATCGACGATGTTGCCGATGGGGTTCAGCCCAAGCGCGCTCAGCCGGTACTGGAGCCAGGCGGGCGACGGCTGCACGGTTACGTTGTCAAACTCGAGCGCGCTGTAACGCGGGCACAGATCCAGATCCTCGATTGCGATGCGGACGCGGCTGGCCGTGCGCGGCAGCAGGTCAGGCTTCACGGGATCGACCAGCTTGTGACCCAGAATCGCCGCCACTTCGCGCGCCATTCCGACGTGGCCCCACAGGTCCGGCCGGTGAGTGAGGCTCTTGTTATCGATTTCGATGACGCTGTCGGGCGCACAGCCGGGCACCGGGGCGCCGGGCTCACCGGCGATTTCGATTATGCCGGAGTGATCCTTATTGATACCGAGCTCGGCGCCGCTGGCCAGCATGCCATGGCTTTCGACGCCGTCGATCAATTTCGTGCCCACCGGCGCCCACACCGTCGTCATGCCGGGCCGGCAATTGGGCGCACCACAGACCACGGTCTTGCGGCCGAGCGGCCCCAGGTCCACGATGGCCTTCACGTTGTGGCCGGCGCCGATGGGCTCGGCGGCTTCCACGCGCGCCAGCACCGCGCCCGCCAGCAAGGCGCCGGCCGGCTCGATGGCTTCGCACTCGGCGGTCTTCATGGTGATAAGCCGCTCGAGCGGAGCCGGCGCGCAATCGAGGCCCTCGACCAGCTCACGGATCCAGTTGTAAGAGAATTTCAAGATCGCACCGTCAAAACTGTTCCAAAAATCGCAAATCGCCGCCCTGCAAATGGCGGATGTCGTCAATTCCGTAGCGCATCATCACCAGGCGCGTCAGGCCGAGTCCGAACGCGAAGCCGTTCCACACGGCGGGATCGATGCCGCTCATCCGCAGCACGTTGGGATTGACCAGGCCGCAGGGCAGCAGCTCCACCCAGCCGCTCTGCTTGCACACAGGGCAGCCGGGACCGCCGCAAATCAGGCATTGCACATCCAGCTCGAAGCCCGGCTCGACGAACGGGAAATATCCCGGCCGCAGCCGCACGGTGACTTCGCGGTGGAAGATGGCGGCCAGCAGGGTTTTCATGAAGTAGAGCAAGTGGGCCACGGAAACGTCGCGATCCACCATCATGCCCTCGAGTTGATAGAAGGTGTGCTCGTGCGAGGCGTCCACGCTTTCGTTGCGGAAAGCCCGGCCGGGCGCGATCATGCGCAGCGGCGGGCCCAGCCGCTCCATGCCGCGCACCTGCACCGGTGAAGTGTGGGTACGGAGCAGGTTGCCGCCCTCCAGCCAGAATGTGTCCTGCATGTCGCGCGCCGGGTGAGTGGCCGGGATGTTGAGTGCGTCGAAATTGTGGTATTCGGTTTCCACCTCCGGCCCGTCGAGCACCGCGAAGCCGAGCGAGCGGAACAGCTCTTCGAGCTCGCGCTGGATGCGTGTGATGGGGTGCAGATGCCCTCGGCGCGGGCCGGGAGCGGGCAGCGTGAGGTCGAGCCATTCGCCGTCCAGGCGGCGGGCCAGCGCTCGTTCGTCGAAGCTCCGCTTGCGCGCATCGTAAGCTTGTTCGAGCGTCTGCTTGGCGCCGTTGAGCAGCTTGCCGAACGCGGCCCGCGCGTCGGGCGGCAGCTTGCCCATTTCCTTGCCGGCTATAGCAAGCGCGCCCTTGCGGCCCAGCACCTCGACGCGCGCCGCTTCCAGTTCCTCGATGGTGCGCGCGGCGCGAATCCGCTCGAGAGAACCGGCGACCAGTTCCCGTATGGAATCCTCAGACATGCGTGTTGAACTTTCGATTGTAACAAGCGCGCGACGCAGGTCGTGCGGCGAAGCTTCCTGCGAAGAAGAGTCGAGACGACTCTCGGCTCAGCAGGCTTGACAGCCCGCGCCACGATTGGGTGGACAGTTCAGTGCATGGACACGATCATCATGGTGGCGTCGTCGTGGAAATTGCCGTTCGAGAATTTGGTCACGGCGGCCATGATGCGCTGGCGGCTCTCCTCGGCGACGCCGGCCGGCTGGTCGAGCGCGCGGATAAGGCGCTCCTCGCCGAATTCCTCGTCGGCGGCATTGAAAGCTTCGGAGATGCCATCGGTATAGAGCACCAGGCAGTCGCCCGAGCGCAGCTCGACAGTGCCGGCGTCGTATCCAGCGGCCGGCAGAACGCCGAGCACGGGTCCGCCTTCGCGGAGCCATTCGAGCGTGCCATCGCGGCGGCGCAGAATGGGCGGGTTGTGGCCGGCATTGCAGTAATCGAGACGCATGCGCGCCGTGTCGATGACGGCGTAAAAGAAGGTAATGTACTTACCGGGCGCGACATTGCCGGCAATGAGCTGGTTGGCCTTGGCGCACAACTCATCGGCCGCCAGCGCGGGAGCGAACGCGCGCACAATCGCCTGCAGGTTGGACATGAGCAGAGCGGCCGCCATGCCTTTGCCCGCGACGTCGCCGATGGCGAGCGCCGCGCGGGCGTCGCCGAGGCGGATGGCGTCGAAGTAGTCGCCGCCCACCATGCGGGCGGGCTGGCATCCGGCCGCCAGATCGCATCCGTCAATTTGCGGCAACGTAGTCGGCATGAGCGCCTGCTGGATTTCGCGGGCGCGCTCGAAATCCTCCTGATGAAGCTGGAGCGCGCGGCTTTCGGTTTCGACCCTGTCTTCGAGCTGGCGGTTGCGCTGCTCGAGGCGGCTGCGGGTGCTCGCGTACAGCTCCATGGCGCAGTTGAGCACCACCACCATGACGACCACCACCCGGTTCATGGTGGACAGATCGGCCGGATTCTCCAGGCGCATCTGCCATATCATGAAACTGCCCGCGGCCGCCCCCGCGGCGGCGCTGGTGAGTCTAACAGCCACGAAGACGGTCCAGTCCATCGGGAAACGGACGGCAGCCATCCAGCCGCGCATGGGACGTTCCACGATGGCTTGCAGCGCGACGAGAGGCAGCAGATAGAGGAACCCGGCGGCGACCATTTTGCCCAGGCCGCCCAGGGAGCCGGTCATCACGAACTTGGTCAGCACCGTGACCGCTATCGCCAGCCCGAGGATCTTCGCCGCCGGGCGGGCGATGCGCATCATCTTCGTATTGCCATTCACATCAGTGAGCTTAATACAAATCGGGCCGCGAACATGGCGAGCCGCCAGCGAGTCACTGGCTGCTTACCAGGCCACGTGGAGGGCCAGTTGAAATTGGCGCGATGGGGTGACGGTGTGGCTGATGACGCCCGAGGATTCGACACCGACGAACCGGTCGGGTAGCGCAAAGTTCACCTGATTGAGAAGATTGGTGGCGGCGAGGCGGGTTTCGAGGCGGAGGTTGTCGCGAAGGTGGAAGGCGCGACTGATGGCTGCATCGGCATTTGCCAGGCCCGGGCCGCGCAGTATGTCGAAACCGGAGTCGCCGTAATGATACAGCGCGGGAACCTGGAACGCGCTGTTTGCTGCACCCAGGGTCGAGTCAAACCAATTGAGGTAGGAGCGTTGGTCCGCCGGCAGAGCGCCGTCGCCGGCGCGGTTGGGGAGTTGAAAGCCGCCATTGTTCAGACTGTTGACCGCCAGCTCCGGCGTGAACGGAAAGCCGGTTTGCAGCGTGACCAGAGCGCTGGCGCGCCAGTTGCGGGTGGCGGCGGCAAGCCAGCCACGGCCTGTGCGGCGGGGCAGTTCATATTGCGCGGTCAAAACGGCGCGCTGCGCGATGTCAAAGGGGGATAGCGCGCGATTGCCGCGCGCGTTGTAAGTGTCCTGCGGCGCGGCGGGCCGGCTGAGTGGATCGCTAAATGGCTCTACCGAATCATCCACCGACTTGGAATGCGAGTAACTCAGCAATATCGTCAGGCCGGGGCGAATCTGGCCACTTAGTCTGGCTTGTCCGCCATAGTAAGTAGAGCCGCCGCCGAGGTTTAAATAAGTAATGCGTGACTCATACGGTTCATATGGATAGCGTGGCGTGGCATAGGGCGTTGGCGCCGGAAAAGGTTGATTGGCGTTGAATGCGTCTTCCAGATGAATGCCCATCGACCCCGCGCCGCCTATCTCGATCACCAGGCGCGATCCCAGGCGGTGTTCGAGAAACAGGTCCCACTGGTCCGCGTACGGAGTGTAATTCTCCGGTTG
>DASWZP010000364.1:0-8514 GCA_036404395.1 Bryobacteraceae bacterium
AGATTCGAGCGCCCGTAATCCAGCGCGAAGTCGTATGGGTCGGTCGGGGTCGAGGGCAAATCGTTGGCATAGGTCCGCGAATAATTTCCGAACAGCGAAACCCGCCGGCTGAAGCGCGTGTTGAAGTTCGCCATCAGCATCTTCTGCCGCAGATACCCGCCCGATTCATACTCGAATACGTTGCCCGCGTTGTAGCCATACGGGAACACGCCGTTGGTCGCGCTGAGCGGCTCCAGCGGGTTGTAGGTCCCCGGTACCGGCGAGTTGATCGGCACCGTTTGCGCCAGGTGTTCGGAGCGGTTGTAGGTGTAGAACGCCGACACCGTCGTGTTGCGCGGCAATTGCCGCTCCACCCCGATCGCCATCTGCATACTGTAATCGGCGCGCAACTTCGGGTCCACCACGTACTTCAAATTCTCTCCCGCATTCAGCGTCGAAATCGGCGGAATATTGTTGATGTAAAACGTTGGGTTGTACACCGTATATTGAAGCTGGTTAACACCGTTGTTCAGGTAGGCGTTTTCGAAATCGCCCAACCCGACGCGGTCGTAAAACATGCCTGCCCCGCCGCGAATCACGGTCTTCTGCGGCCCCTTCTTGGCCGAACCGGGCGCCCACGCGAAGCCGAGGCGCGGCGCCACGTCGCGATGATCGCTCTCGAGCGTTTGCACTTCATAGCGCAGTCCCAGGCTGAGCGTGAGGTTGGGTTTCAACTTCCAATCGTCCTGGATAAACGGCGCACCATCGTAGCGGACCTTGCCCACGAAGGCGAGCCCGCTCTGAATGGAAAATCGCGACGGGCCTCCGCCCAGCGCCTGAATCTGCGCCGCGGTGAACCCGGTGTTGTAAAGCGCCAGGAAGCGGATGTACTGTTCCACCGAGGTCAGGTTCTCGGTGACCGGGTTGCCATTGACGTCCGTCTCCACCGTGTTGCCGGCTAGCAGCACCGGCTCCAGACCGCCCAGGAAACTGAACGAGCCGTTAAACCCGTTGGGACTGTTGCTCTGGTCGCTGTCGCGCCGCACCCGCGCGCCAACCTTAATGGTGTGCGTGCCGTGCGATATCGACGTGAAGTTGGTTAGCTCGTAGTGGTGGCTGGTGTCAAACTGGTCCCCGATCCCGTTGCCACCCGTCAGGAATGCGCCCGACACGTTGATCGACGGAATCTCGTTTCCGGCCGACGCGCTGTAGTTGCGATAGAACTGAAGCCGTGTCTCGTTGACCGCCTTCGGGCCCAGAACCGCATCCTCCGTGATCATCAGGTTCTGCCCGTTGCCGCTGGTGTTGTAGGCCTGGTCGGTGGTGTAAGCCGGCGGCAGGTGCGTGCCGCCGAGACCGGCGTTGTCCTTCGAGCTGAACCGCTCTTCGAATCGCACCGTCAGCGTGTTGTTGGTGTTCAACTGGTAGTCGATGCGCGGCGATATGGTGGTGAACGTCGATGGCGCGACAACGGATGTCCCGATCAGCGTTTGATCGAGCGTCGTGGGATCCACATAAGTGGCGTGAGTGATTGAATTGTCGGTGATATCGCGCCGGTTGAAATCCAGGAAGAACGAAGTCTTTTTATTGAGACTGCCCCCGAGATTGGCGCTGATCATCCGATTCGAGTAATCCGGCTTATTCGCGGCCAGCGGGTTGCGCGAGTCGAAGACGCCGTTGGAATCGTTCAGCGATAGCGCGCCGTGCAGTTTGTCGGTGCCCGGCTTGGTGAGAATCTCGATGCGGCCGAAGCCCAGCCGGTCGAACTCCGCCGAAAAAGGATTCTGATTGATGCGGATCTCGCGGATCGATTCCTTGGGCGGAAGCTGGCCGCCGCTGAACCCATCGATGTAAATCTGCCCGCCGTTGGGACCGGCGCCCGGCCCGGCCAGCGCCTGCAGCGCGTCCGATAAATCGTCGGGATCGTCCGGCAGCGCCTCCAGGTCTTCCCCCTTGAGGACAATCGCGGTGGCGTTGTTGTCGGCTTCCACGCTGACCGACGGTCCCGCCTCGGCCTGCACCGTCACTTCCTGTTTCTCCGCGCTCACCGCCAGCCGGATCGACATCTGCACCGGCGCGCCGGCGCCCACGTTGATCGCTTTCGAGAACGACGCGAAGCCCGGGTACGCCACCGAAACGGTATACTGGCCGGGCGCCAGGCCCAGCAGGGAAAAGGTGCCGTCGGCCTGCGTCTGCGCCGTCTTGGTGACACCCGCGCGCGCGACCATGATATTCGTAGCCGGGATCACGGCGCCGGAATCGTCCATCAACACGCCCCGCACGCCGCCGGTCGCCGTCTGCGCCGGAAGGCTGATTGCCCCCAGCAGCGCTACCAAAAGAACAAAGAGAATTCGTCGCGTTTTGCCCATGCTGCCTCTGCCCCTCGCCTGCCTACACAGCGCCTCGTTCACGTCGGTCGCCAGGATCTGGCATGTTTATCTCGTGACAAGGCCCTCAGTTACCCTCGGCTCCCTCTCCACCGCCCCCCAGGTTCCAGCCGCCCATGATGTCGCGGGTCGAATTGGGCGATGCGGTCAACAGCGGCTCCACTCCCGCCAGCATCATGATGCCGGTCAGGTGAGTGCCGTCGGTCCCTTCCGTAGTCGAAACCATGATGGCGTCGCCGCGCTTCAGATCCGCCAATTGCGCGGCCGGCAGATGGTCCAGCATCTGCTTGATGTCGCCGCCGCCACGCCCTCCGTAGCCGCGGCCCGCGCCCGCCGCCCCCTGCCCTCCCTGCGGCCAGTTCCCGCCTCCGCCGCGCGGCCCCGCAGCGCCGCCCGCTCCCGCAGCGGCGGTCGAGTTGTAACGCCGCGCCATCATCGCCGCCATTTGCTCCGGCAGCTTGCGAATCACCGTATCCGGCGTGATCTTCAGCACCAGCACAGGCCCCTTCTTGATCGCCAGATCCTTGACCCTTAGCGTGCCGCCTGCCACATCCACTGTATCGATGGTCGCCGCGATCTGCCGGAACGAACCCGAAACCACTTTTTCCGCCTTAATCGCCGTCCCCTCCGCGTTCTTGTCGCCCAGCACATGCAGTTCGTCGCCCACGCGGATCTCGCCCAGCGTTCCCGGCTTGGCGTCGGCCAGCTTCGCCGAATCCGGCGCATAGCGCAGAAGTTCCGTGACCGCCGCCGCTTCCACCGTGTACTGGCCGCGCCCCGCCTTAATGACGATGGTCTTGGCCGCCGGGTTCACCGCTGTCACAATTCCGGTCGTCCCCCGCTTCTGCCAGTCTTCCTCTTCCTTGGCGTGCACCGCCTCCACGTTGGCCTTGGGCATTACCAACACTGTGTGGGCCTCGAACGACTTTTGATCGGCTCCAAACTGCCCGCTGGCCGCCACCCGGTCGCCCGCCGCAATGTCGGCCACGCCGGCCGGCGTCGCCTTTTTCGCGTCGGTCTCACCCGGAGGCAGACGCCGCAGGAACGATTTCTCCGTGATGGTCACCGTGGTCACATCGCCCTTGTCCGACTTCAGCGTGATCCGGCCGCTGGCGGCATCCACACTGACCACCGTTCCCGTCACCCGCGCGCGCGCTGGCGCGACCGGCGCCTGGGCTCTCAAGCCGACGCAAAACAGCGTCGTTAAGACTATGACTGCAAGAGATTTCATCACTTTGATCAAAACGTGGAAGGTTCCAAAATTTATGGGCGTCGTTGCTTTACTGAAGGTTACACGCGGGGAGGGAAGCTACCAAGCAGGCTCCAACGACAAGAAAGCCGCGGCAGCCTGTCGCTGCTCGCGGCTTTCGGGTAATACCAAACTCGAGTGGGCTGCCGATTACGCGGTGGTCTTGGCGGCCGTGGTCTTCTTCGTCTTGGTTGGCTTCGTCTTGGTGGTCTTCTTGGTGGTGGTGGTGGAAGCGTCGTCGGCGAAAACAACCACTGTCGTACCCAGGAATGCCAAGCCAAGCATCAGAGTCATCAATCTCTTCATTTTGTGCGGTTCTCCTTTGGAGGGTTGGACGATTTCTTCGTCCTGGGTCTATCATCCCAGCCCTACATGAACCCGCCCTTAAGCGCGAATTAAAACGCCTTCATGTACTGCCCGGTTCCAGACAAAAAGAGCCGCGACAGCCAGAACGCTGCTTCGCGGCTCTTCCTGCAACCGGTAGAGATGTCTCTCCTACGTGGTCTTCGTCGTCTCCACGGTCTTCTTTTCTACGGTCTTCTTTTCTACGGTCTTGTTCGGTTTGCTCTTCGTCTTGGTGGTTTCTTTCACCACCGTCTTGGTGGTGGCGGCATCGTCCGCCAGAACAACTGTGCCACCGATGAAGGCCAGGCCGAGCATCAGACTCATCAACTTCTTCATTCTTCCCATTCTCCTTTGGAGGGTTGGACGGAAATCCCCGTCTGGTGCATATCATAACCACATATGCGGCTGACAGTTCCATAAATAGTAATTAAAATACCTTAAGATCTGAAATCACACCCGTTGGGCGCCTCGCTCGGGAGCCTGGTTCCAGCTTTGAGCTCAATCACTTAGCGACAGAAACCGCGGCCGGAGCGCGGGCTCGGGCCGAGCCGCGCCTGCTAGATTCAAAACGAGATGAAGAAGTCGGATATCGCCAAACGGATGGCGCGGCAGTCGGGGACCAGCGTCGGCCAGGCCGCCGACTGCCTCGACCGCCTGGTGCAGGAAATCGTCGCCGGCCTCCGCCGCGGCCAGGGAGCCAGCCTGCCCGGCCTCGGAAAACTCACCGTCAAGCCCAATGGAAACCTGGCGTTCGACCGCGAGGGTGCCCGCCGCCATGGTTGACTCGCCCGTGCTCGAACGATTCTCGCGCGCGGTCCTCGCCGGGCTGGCCGAAGGCAAAGCCGTCGAAATCGACGGGCTGGGCACCTTCTACCCCCATCCGGTTGCCGGCTTCCGTTTCGCGCCGCACACGCGTCCTGCCATCTTCATCGCCTACGGCACGGAAGACCGCAATGCCGCGGCCGCGCTCTACCTGGCCTTCGAACGCGCCGGCTTCAGCCCCTGGATGGATAGCAAGAAACTGCTGCCCGGTCAGAACTGGGCGCGCGCGCTCGAGGCCGCTATCGAGACATCGGATTTCTGCGTGCCCTGCTTTTCCTCGCGGTCGGTGGACCGGCGCGGCGGCTTTCAAGCTGAAATCCGCTACGCTCTCGATTGCGCGCGCCGCGTCCCGCTGGAGGAAATCTTCCTGGTGCCGGTGCGCCTGGATGCCTGCCGCGTGCCCCGCTCCATCCAGCGTGAGTGGCAGTACGTGGACCTGTTTCCCGATTGGGCGTCCGGCGTCGCGCGCCTGCTCTCCGCCATCCGCGCCGAATGGGAACAGCGGCGCGACCGCCGCTTCATGGCACGATAACCGCCGCGCCGTCGATCGAGTCCCGCTTCACCGCCTGTAGCGCCTGGTTGGCTTGATCGAGCGGGAAAACCGTGACCCGCGGCCGCAGACCGATCTCCGCCGCCACACGCAGGAAGTCCCGCGCATCGGCGCGCGTCATGTTGGCCACGCTGCGGATCTGCCGCTCGCCCCACAGCAGCTTGTCGTAATCGAACTGCGGAATGTGGTCGAGATGAATCGCGTTGATCGCCACCACGCCGCCTTTGCGCAGGCTCGCCAGTGCCGCCACCACCACGTCGCCCGATGGCGCGAACGTCACCGCCCGGTCGAGCTCCACCGGCGGCCGGTCCTGCTCCGCGCCCACCCAGGTTGCGCCCAGCGATTCCGCGAGCGCGCGATGCCCCGCCCCGCGCGTCGCGACGTAGACCTCGCACTTCCACGCCCGCAGCACGGCAATGGCGAGGTGCGCCGACGCGCCGAATCCGAACAGCCCCACGCGCTCGCCCGGTTCCACGCCGGCCACGCGCAGGCTGCGGAAGCCGATGATGCCGGCGCACAGCAGCGGCGCCGCGTCCAGATCGCTCAACGCCTCCGGCAGCGGATACACGAAATCCGCCCGCGCCGCCGCGTACTCGGCGTAGCCGCCATTCACGTCGTAGCCGGTGAAGGTGGGCGCATCGCACAGGTTCTCCATGCCGTGCCCGCAATACCAGCACGCGCCATCCGTGCCGCCCAGCCAGCCCACCCCCACGCGCGCGCCTTCCGCCAGCCCGGCCGGCGCCGGCGCCACCACATCACCCACAATCTGATGTCCGGGAATAATCGCAGGCCTCTTCGGCGCCAGTTCCCCTTCCACGATGTGGAGATCGGTGCGGCACACGCCGCAGGCTCGCACGCGCAGCAGCACTTCCCCCGCGCCCGGCCCCGGCATCGGCGCATCTTCCAATTCGAGTGGCGACCCCGCCCGATCGCCCGGCCGCCGCAATACCGCCGCTTTCATCGCCGTCGCTCCAGGATCTCCACTCGCGCCGGCCCGCCGATAATCGCCTGTTGGGCCATGCCCAGGAACAGCCCATGCTCCATCACTCCCACCGTCCCATCCAGCGCTCGCGCCAGCTCTTCGGCCGAGTTGAATCCGCTGAATCCCGCGTCCACGATGTAATGCCCGCCATCGGAAACAAACGGCTTCCCGTCGGCGCCCATCCGCAAGCGGAATTCCCCGCCCATCGCGCGCAGCCGCCGAGCCGTGGATTGCCAGCCGAAAATCGCCACCTCAATCGGGATCGGACCGCTACCAATCCGCAGCCGGTCCACCACCTTGCTTTCATCCGCCACGATCACCAACCGCTTGGTCGCGCTAGCTACAATCTTCTCCCGCAGCAGCGCTCCGCCCAGGCCCTTCACCAAATGCAAAGTGCCGCGTTCGACTTCGTCGGCGCCGTCGATCGTGAGATCGATGCGCTCGTGTTCCGCCAGGTCCGAGAGCCGTATGCCCAGCTCGCGCGCCAGCGCCGCCGTCTTTTCCGAAGTCGGCACGCCCACAATGTCCAGGCCGGCGGCCACCCGCCGTCCCAACGCCCGCACCGCCAGCGCCGCCGTGGTGCCGCTCCCCAATCCCACCACCATGCCGCTCTCCACCAACCCGGCCGCCAGTTCCGCCGCCTCCAGCTTTTCCTTGGCCGCCGTTTCCGCCTGCTGTGGGGCAGGTCCCCGACCTGCCAATGCGGCCGCAAAAACTACCACATGTCCGCCCGGCGTAAACACGCCGATTTCGCGCATCCCATAAAATGTCGTGCGCTCCGGCATCGCGATGGGATAGCCGGCGAGCCGCTTGACCACGTCCGCGAAATCGCTCACTTCGATGAACAGGCCGCTGCCGCGCGGCGGGCCATCGGGTGCAAACGCGGCGTCGTCCTTGCGAACGCTTTCCACCGTCTGCAGCATCAGCTCCGCGCCCTCGCGCGCCAGGATGACGAAACCCAGCCGGTCACCCTCCGGCACCTCCACGGTCTTCGCGAAATTCATGCGGTCCACCCAGAAAGGCAAACAGGCTTCGATCTCTTCCGTCATCAGAACCGCTGTGATCTTCATGGAAAAGATTTTAACCGGAAGCGCGCGCGCCCGATTGGAAAAAACGGCCACCGCGTCGAACCAACCTGCGCTATCTTCTGAAAGATGGGACAAGCCAGAACCTTAGACCGGCCGGAAAAGAAACGCGCCGCCGCGCCCTTCCTCGAAGAAACCGCGTGGCAAGCCAAACGCCGCGCCGCCCCCAAGACCGTGATTGCCAACCTCTCGCGCATCCCCGGCGTCGGGCCTTCGATTGCCGCCGACCTCTATCTGCTGGGCATTCGCGACGTCGCCGAATTGCGCGGACGCAATCCGGAAACGCTCTACGCGGACTTTTGCCGTGAAGTGGGCCAGCCCGTCGACCGGTGCCTGCTCTATACCTTCCGCTGCGCCGTTTACTACGCCTCCGCGGCCGCGCCGGAGCCCGAGATGCTCAAGTGGTGGAACTGGAAAGATGACGCACCCGCGGCCGTGGCCGCCGGCGTCCGCCCCGTGAACTCGCGGAAGTCGCGGATCAGGTGAGCCTGGTCGAAGTAGCCGGCCGCGGCGGCGATCGACGTCCAATCCGGGCGGCGCGTTGCCGCGGCCAGGCGATTGGCGTAGCGGAAGCGCAGCACGCGCGCCAGCCGCTTGGGACCCAGGCCGGCCTCTTCCAGGCAGCGCCGGCGGAATTGCCGCGCGCTCAGGCCCGCTTCGCGCGCCATCCAGTCCACATCGGCGGCGCCGTTCGAAGCGGTCAGGAAGCGCAGCGCCCGCTCCACCGGCCCGCTGGCGTGTTTCGGCGGCCGGAGCGCGCCCGCCAGAACCTGCAACCAGGCCGCGGCCGGCGCATCATCCAATCGCCGCCGCAACTGGCGCGCGCTTGATCCCCACACATCTTCGAGCGCCGCCGAATCGTCGGTCAACACCACCGGCGGCAGCCTCAGCAGCGCGCCCGCCATCCCTGGATGGAAGCGGACTCCCACCGTCTGCATGCGGCCCGCGTAATGGAATCGTTGCTCCACGGTCATCGCGCCAACCGCGCGCAGCCCCAGGTCGCGGCTATAGATGATGTCGAGACACCCGTCCGGCGGTACCGCCCA
Organism: Bryobacteraceae bacterium; assembly: GCA_036404395.1. GTDB lineage: Bacteria > Acidobacteriota > Terriglobia > Bryobacterales > Bryobacteraceae > Bog-375. Next base: position 8,446 of record DASWZP010000364.1, read on the forward strand.
CTCATTCGCCGGTGCGTCCCTGTTCACTTGCCACAAACATTCCACCCAGCGCTCGAGCGCCGGCGCCGG
>DASWZP010000365.1:0-17549 GCA_036404395.1 Bryobacteraceae bacterium
TCCCGGCGACAAGCGGGTGGCCACGGCCCGCAGTTTCGACGTTTACGAAGGCGGCGGCGAATACAACGTGGCGCGGGGCCTCAAGCGCTGCTTCGGCCTCGATACGGCGATCGTCACCGCTTTCGCCGACAACCCGGTCGGGCGGCTGCTCCAGGACCTGATCTACCAGGGCGGGGTAGATCAGTCGCTGGCGCGCTGGGAGCCATTCGACGGCGTCGGCCGCACGGTGCGCAACGGGCTGAACTTCACCGAACGCGGATTCGGCGCGCGCGCGGCGCTGGGATGTTCCGACCGCGGCCACACGGCCGTCTCGCAGCTTCAGCCGGGTGAGGTCGATTGGGACGACATCTTCGGCCGGCACGGCGCCCGCTGGTTCCACACCGGCGGCATTTTTTGCGCGCTCTCCGAATCCACGCCCGCCGTGGCCATCGAGGCCATCCAGGCGGCGCGCCGCCACGGGGTGGTGGTGTCCTACGATCTCAATTACCGCTCCTCGCTTTGGCAAGCCATCGGCGGCAAGCCGAAGGCGCAGGAGGTCAACCGCCGCATTGCGCCGCTGGTGGACGTGATGATCGGCAACGAGGAGGACTTTTCGGCGGCGCTCGGTTTCGACGTTCCGGGGGTCGATGAGAGCCTGAGCGATTTCCAGGTGGCCTCGTTCCGACAAATGATCGAGCAGGTGTTGATCGAGTTTCCCTTCGCCGTGGTCGCGACCACGCTGCGCAAGGCCACCACCGCGACGCGCAACGACTGGGGCGCCATCTGTTACTCCGGCGGCCAGTTTTACGAAGCCAAACACCGTTCGGACCTGGAGATTTTCGACCGCGTGGGCGGCGGCGATTCGTTCGCCTCGGGATTGATCTATGGGTTCCTCACCGGCCAGCCGGCGCAGTGGGCGGTGGATTGCGGCGCCGCCCACGGCGCGCTGGCGATGACCACCCCGGGCGACACTTCGATGGCCACCCTCGATGAAGTGCTGCGGCTGATGCGCGGCGGCGGCGCGCGCATCGCACGGTAGCAGAAGGCAGAAGGCAGAAGACAGAAGACAGGAGTCAGGAGTCGGAAGTTAGGAGTCGGAAGACAGGCCGCTCCCTCACGGTCGCGGCTCCGATGCGTTTCAGAGCCGCGACCATGGGGAGCGGTGGTACAGTTATTGCGAAGCGAATGGCTCAGCTACATGCTGCGGAGTTCAGGCCGACAGGGGCAGTGCCTGGCGGCGAATCACGCCGCTGAAGTAGTCGCGCAGCGGGTACAGCGGATAGGGTTCCAACTCGGCGAATGTCCGGCCCAGCTTCTGCTCGATCCGGTAGACCGCGTGAAAGAAGTTGCCGCGGTCCATGTTCAGCCTCCGGCAGCACAGTTTCCAATCCGCGCCGAGCAGAAAATGATACCGGAATATCCGGTGCTCCTCGTCGTCCAATACACGGCGGCTGACGAGGCAAAAATCCGCCATGTACTCTTCCGACTTCCGGGAATAAACGCGGCGGCTGTTGCGGCCGCTGCAAAACTCCAGTGATACCGTGCCGAGGTAGGCTCCGGATTCGGCACAATCGCGAAAACGCGCCAAACAGGCTCTGAAGATCGCCCGTAAGGCGCAGTTGCAGGGCACTTCCTTTCCAATCCGCACAAAACGCGTGCCATATCCATGGCAGTACGCGCACGATGCCTTAGCGACACCCACCGCGTTTGATCGGTTCCAACGCATGTTTTTGAGAGAATGTCCTTTTCCCGGAGACGGCTCCCACCAGGTCTAGCCGCCCCGATTTTTCCAAAGCTGTTCACAAGCTACGCTGACAATAGAAAAACGTCAATCATTTCAAATTACTTTCAAATTAATTTAATACAAATGGTTATTTAACTAATGGGGTATTGCATAGCTATCTCCAGTACTACTAATCACTTACTAGAACCACACACGGCAGTATCTTTTGGCTTTATGTGTAATAATTCAAACGCGGATTCAATGATTTTAGTACTGGGCTATTTCAATGAGAAATAGCCTTGGGGCTCGCCTATCCCCCTATGCCCGGCTTCAGGCAACTCGAATCGCGCCTGTTATGGACGCTGCGGGAAAGAATCCGGAGCGGTGAGCTTACCGAACGGGGCACCGCCCGGCTGACCGGTCTTTCCCAGCCTCACATCCATAACGTACTGAAAGGAAAAAGGTCTTTGTCCATGGATGCGGCCGATACCATTCTCGCGGCAGTCCACTTGGACACGCTGGATCTGTTCCGGGCGAGCGAACTGGTGGCCGGGCTCGGCCGCCGTTCCGCTTAGGGTCAGGCGAGCATTGCGCTGCCCGCCCCCAGTCGGGCACTATGGTACGGGAGGCCCACGGTGCGGCGCCTGCGCTCATGGCCCAAAGACGACCGATTGCAACGGCTGGCGCGGCGCATTCGATCGCTGGCGGATACCGACGAGCGCCGTGTGCGCCGCGTGCATGAAGTGGAAGCCATGCGGCGCGCCGCTGCCCGCGAGCTGCACTCGGTGTGCGACGACTTCGTGGCCGCCGTCAACGGCAGGCTGGACGACCGCGTGGTGCTGCTGGACCCGCCCGAATTCAGCGCTGCCTCTTACAGCGACGACTCACCCAACCTGGTGCAGATCAACGTCCACGGCCGCATATTGCAGGTTGCGTACGCGGCCACCGCGGAGCTGGTTTCGACGGAGGACTTTCGGATTCCGTACATTCTGGAGGGTTCCGTCCGCGCCTTCAATCAGGAGATGTTGGACAAGGACCTGATCGAGGAGCAGCCACTGTTCTACACCATGGAGCCAAATCGCAACATGTGGCGCTACTTCGAGACCCGCACGTATCACTCCGGCCCGCTCGACCGCGACTACCTCATCTCAGTGATGGAACAGATTCTCTGAGAGGGCTGACCGCTCCCTCCGGTCGCGGCTCCGTTTGGCGTCGAACACGAATCGGCTCAGCGACTGCGGGGATCCCACTTACCGCTTTTTCTTGTGATGGTGCGGCTTAGCCGGCGCTGGCGCTGGGGCGGCTTTCTCGGTATGGGCCGCTTCGGGCTGGAGGCGGATCAGCACGTGGTCGTGGATCCAGTGCTCGTCCCACCACTCCCGCGGGTTGACCTGGACGCCATCCACCTGCATGCCGAAATGCACGTGAATGCCGCCTGCCAGGCCGGTCTCGCCGGCGACGCCGATGCGCTTGCCCTTATCGACCCAGTCGCCCACCTTGACGCCGATCTCGCTCAAGTGGCCATAGATCGATTGCACCGAGTATCCGTGATCCAGCACAATGCAATTGCCGTAAATTCCCAGATCCCGCGCCCACACCACGCGACCGTTATTGGCGGCGAACACGGGCCCGTGCGCGACATCGGAAAGATCGAAGCCCAGGTGCACCTGCCGATCCACTTTCTGGCCGTGGTAAATGTAATCGCGCAAATCGGCGAAGTTGGCTTCTTCCTTGCCCCAGTGCAGAAACGCGCCCGTCCAGAGAATCTTCTCCTCCGTCTGGAGCCGCAGGTCGGCGAGCTGCTGGTTGTTCGAGCGCCGCATCGGGCCGTTGATGAAAAGGAAGCGCGCCAGCAGGTCTTTGCCGGGCGCCAGGGCGCCGCTCGAATCCACCGAATGCACCAGTTTATCCATCAGCGCGTCGGTCAAATCGAAATCGCGCGCGCGGAACTTCTTCGGCTTGATGGTGACGGTGACGGGGGCGGTGGCTTCCGCGCCGGCCGCATTGCGCGCGTAGACCACGGGCACCACGTTGCCGGCGAGATCCCAGGGATAGGCGATCATGCTGAACCGCTGCGCGGAGTGGTCGGGCATCGGGAAGCTGCGAAAGGTGTAACTGCCGACTCGCACTCCGGCTTCGTTCCAGGAGCCGCCCGGCGTCAACACGACCAGCTCCGCGCCACCCTGGTTGATGTAGTGCCGAACGCCATCGGCGGCGACGCGCGGCGGTTCGAGCACCACGGTGACGTCGAACGCCGCGGAATCGGTGTGGCCGGCGAAATCGTTGGATACGGCTTCCACCACCAGTTGGGCCGGTCCGTCTTTCAAATTCGCCGCCTGGCTCTTGCCCGCGTTGAAGGTCACCATCAGCGGCGCTTCGTGTCTGCGCCAGAGCAGGCGCGTAGCGGCGTTCCTGGATTCGAACACCGGGTACTCGGCGCCTCCCTGCGTGACGGACGCGCGCACTTGGCGCACGCCATGCGGGTTGACCAGCCGAACCGTCACCGGAGTGCTGACGCCGATGCTCGTCACCGCCGGGATCGCCTGGATCGCCGTGTGGCCGGACATCACCAACAGCAACCCGCCGGTAACCAGCACCACCCCCAGCACTATCAGAAGAGCAGTTCTCATTTTTTTACCCAGCTATCCAGCCAATCGAGGAAAGTCTTGTACCAGAATAAGCTATTGCGCGGCTTCAATACCCAATGTCCCTCATCGGGAAAAATCACCAGCTTGGAGGGCACCTTTTGCATTTGCAGCGCGGTGAACAGTTCCAGGCCCTGGTCCTCCGGCACACGGAAATCCAGCTCGCCATGGAAAACCAGCGTGGGGGTATGGAATTCCTTGACGTAGCTGGAAGGCGACCACTTTTGGTAATCTTCCGGCTTGTCCCATGGCGTGCCGCCCATTTCCCATAGCGGGAACCACAACTCCTCGGTGGCGCCGAATTCGCTGGTCAGATCGTAGACGCCATCGTGACTGATGAGCGCCTTAAAGCGTTGCGTGTGGCCGAGGATCCAGTCGATCATGTAGCCGCCGTAAGACCCTCCGGCCGCGGTCATGCGGCTGCCATCGGCGTACGGGAGGTTGGCCACCACGTGATCGGTGACGGCCATGATGTCGTCGAACACTTTGCCGCCCCAATCGCCGTTGATTTCGTCGATGAACTTCTGCCCATAGCCGGTCGAGCCGCGGGGGTTGGGCTCGACCACCACATAACCGGCGGCGGCGAATACCTGCGCGTTCCAGCGGTAGGTCCAGTTGTGCCCCCAGTTCCCCTGCGGGCCGCCGTGAATCAGCATAATCACGGGATATTTGCGCGCTGGGTCGAAGCCATAAGGCTTGATGAGAAAGCTGTGAATATGCGCGCCATCGGGGGCATCCACCCAGAACTCTTCGAGCGGCGTGAGCTGGTGCGCGTTGAGCGCGGCGTCGTTCAAATGGGTGAGCGCCGAAGGAGCGCCGCCGGAGGATGCGGCGCGGTAGATCTCGACCGGCGATTCGCCGGTCTGCTGCGTGTAGACCATGGTCTTGCCGTCGTGGGTCAGCATCATGTCGTCCAATTCGCTGTCGCCGGCCGCGGCGATATGCATTGCGCCGCCCTTGATCGGGATCCACTGGATGGCCTGCCGCCCGCGGTCTCCGGTGGTGAAGAACAAGCTGTTCGAATCCGGCGCCCAGACAAAGCTGTTCACCCAGCGGTCGATGCTTTCGGTCAGGTTGGCGACTTTTCCGGTGGATCGTTCGAGCAGCATCAACTGCCATCGGTCGGCCTCGTAGCCGGCCCGCGCCTGGGCGCGCCAGGCGAGGTACTTGCCGTCGGGAGAATAGCGCGGGGTGGCATCGGCGCCCAGGCCGTTGGTGATCTTCACCGGTTGTTGCGGCTCCGCGCCGCCGCCCAGGGGCAACGCGTACAGATCGGTATTGGTGCTGACGGCGGCGACCGGATCGAGATTCACCGCATAGCAGAGTTCCGTGCCATCCGGTGAAATATCGTAATCGTCCGGGCCCCCCAGCGAAAACGGGGGCACCTCGCGGTCGCCCGGCGTCAGATCGCGCAAGGCGCCGCCCGCAACCGGCGCCATCAGCAGATGGCTGCGGCGGCGCGACGCCCAGGCTTTCCAATGCCGGTAGAGCAGCTCGGTGTAGACACGCGCCTTGACCGGATTAGCGCTGTCGGCGTCGAGGTTCTTCTTGTTGCAGGCGTCGTCGGCGCCGCATTCCGGGTAGACGCTGCTCGAGAAAATCAGGTACTTCCCATCGGGCGAGAACATCTCGCCGTCGGCTTCGGTGGCGAGACTCGTGATCTCGTTGGCGTTGCCGCCATCCGCATCCATCAGCCAAATCTGGGAGGAGCCGCCGCGGTCGGAGATATACGCGATCCGTTGGCCGTCGGGCGACCAGCGCGGCCGGGTGTTGTTATCGCCGCTGTGCGTGATCTGGCGCGGCGCGCCGCCTTCGAGCGGCACCGTCCAAACCTGCTGCGGTTTCCGGTTGGCGGCCAGGTCGATGGATTGCACGGTGAACGCCACCGTTTTTCCATCGGGCGAAATCTGCGGATCGCCGATCCGCTTCAATTCCAACAGGGCGTTCGCATCGAACGGCCGCTTCTGGGCGAACAACATCGCCACCGAAGCAAGCGCGAGAACAAGGCTGCGGCGCATACATCACGATTGTAATGCAGCGCCCGGCTGGGGGCGGTAGAATCGGCTCTGGACATGCGGCACCGGTGGCACACTTTCCGGCACGCTCTGGAGCGTCAGATTCGCTATCGCGTCACGCGCGGCGGGCTATGGTTTCTGGCCGCGCTGGCCGCGACGGCGGTGGCCGCCGTCGTGTCCGCCAACAACCTGTTGTTTCTGGTGCTGGCCGCCATGCTCGCCATGCTGCTGGTCTCCGGCCTGCTCGGCAGCCTTTCACTGGCCGGGCTGGAGGTCGACTTCGTGGCGCCGGAGCACGTTTTCGCTATCCGCGGCTTTCCCGGCCAAATGCGGGTGCGCAATCTGAAATGGCTGATGCCATCGTTTTCCATGCGTGTGGAAGGCATTCCGGACGCGGGCGGAGCGCGCCTGGAATCCGCCGTGTATTTTCCGCTGATCCCGGCTGGAGCCACCCTCGAGAAAACCGTGGAGGCGCGGTTTGCGCGCCGCGGCGTCTACCGCGAAAACGGATTCACGTTCTCCACCGCTTTCCCGTTCGGATTTCTCCGCCGAACGGCGCGCGTCACGCTGCTCCGCGAGACACTGGTCTATCCCCCGTTCGACCCGCTGCCCGGCTTCGAGGAGATGCTGCCGGCCATCGCCGAAGAAATGGAAGCGTATTATCGCGGCCTGGGGCGCGACTTCTACCGCATCCGCCCCTACGAAGCGCTGGAGAGCTCGCGCCACATGGACTGGAAGGCCACCGCGCACACGGGCGCCTTGCAGGTGCGCGAATTCGCCCGTGAGCCGGAGCGGACCGTGGAGCTGTTCCTGGACCGCGACGTGCCGCCCAGCCTGGACGCCTGGTTCGAGCGCGCCATTCACTGTTGCGCGTTCCTGGCGTGGCGGCTTTCCGCGCAGGGCGCTTCCGTCCATTTCCGCTCCAACGGCTACAGCCTGCGCCAGCCCGAGGATGGCGACATCTATGCCATCCTGCGATACCTGGCGCTGGTCTATCCGCAACCGAGGCCCGTGGTGGAAGCGCCGGTCGAGGAAACCAGCTACAAGCTGGCGTTCACCGCGTCACCCGCGCGATTGCGCCAAGCCGGCTGGATGGAAGCGCGCATCCTGTCGCCGGAGGATCTGCCCGCGCCGGGATAGCTGAAAAACTCGATGGCCACAGATAAACACAGATGAACACAGATCAAAGAGAACTGGTCTTATCGGCGTTCATCTGTGTTCATCCGTGGCCCAAAAAAGTTTTCGGACCTTTTCAGCAGCCTCTTTAAGGCATGCCTCGCCCTTGCGTCCGCGCGAACGAAGCCATCGTAATTGCGAAATTGGTTAAGCCGTAGCCGCTATTTCCGATTCGGCTTGAGGAGATCGATGCGGGCTCCGCTCGCCGAGCGCTCGATGAGATGGGCCAGCCGGCGCGCCCGGGTCTCTTCTTTCTTCGCGCTCATCACCCAGAAAGCCGTAATTCTCCGGTAGCCGGGCGGCTGCGCATCGAAAAACGCCGATGCCTTCGGGTTGGCGCGCAAGGCCGCATCGAGCGCCGGATGGAGCTCTGCCTGCTCGCGCTCATATGAATACTGCCGCGTTTTGCGCTCGTCGCGCTCTTGAAATACGCGGAGACCCGGCGGCTGCATCAGCCCTCTGGCGGTAAGCTCCCCAACCCGCGCGATGTTCACCGCGCTCCAGGTGCTGCCGGGTTTGCGCGGCGTGAACCGGATCGTGTACGCTTCCGCATCGAGCCGTTTGCGGACGCCGTCGATCCAGCCGAACGAGAGCGCTTCGTCCAGCGCCTCCGGATATGCGATGCCGCCGCGGCCCGACTCTTTCCGGTAGAACCCCACCAGCAGTTCGCCCGAGTCGGCGTGGTGCCGGGCGAGCCAGTCGCGAAGGTCTGTGGGTGATTTGAAGAATGCCGGTTTCATGCGGTGTTCCGATATCGCCGCGCTGCCCATGCTGCCCAAATCGCCGGCGACAAGATCGCCGGCGTTACCCGCGCGAAATCCCCGGTAACGCCGGCGATCTTGTCGCCGGTGCCGGGGCTCCCTGAGTCTACCCATGCCGCCGGGCGAAATCCCAGGCGTGCTGCACGATGGTCTTCAACTCGCTCGAGCGCGGCTGCCAGCCCAGCTTGGACTGCAGCTTGCCGGAGCTGGCCACCAGGCGCGGCGGATCGCCCTCGCGCCGCGTTCCCATCACGTACGGCACCTTTTGCCCGGTAACTTCTTCCACCGCGCGAATTACTTCCATCACCGAATGGCCGGAGCCGGTCCCGACATTGAACTGGTCGCTTGCGCCTCCGGCCAGCAGGTATTCGAGCGCCAGGATATGCGCTTCGGCCAGATCCTCGACGTGGATGTAATCGCGGATGCAGGTGCCGTCGGGCGTAGCGTAGTCATCGCCAAAAACCGTAACCGGCTGGCCGGAAAGCACGGCGCGCAGGATGAGGGGGATGAGATGCGTTTCCGGCTCGTGCCGCTCGCCCAGCGCGCCATCGGGCGCGCTTCCGGCGGCGTTGAAGTAGCGCAGGCACACGCTGGTGAGCTGGTGGATGCGGTCGAACCAGCCGAGCAGGGTCTCCACCATCACCTTCGATTCGCCATACGGATTCACCGCGTGAATGGGGAAGGTTTCGAGGATCGGAACCGCGTGCGGATTGCCGTATACGGCGGCGGTGGAGGAGAACACGATATGCTTCACGCCCGCAGCCTGCATGGCGGCCGCGAGCGAGAGCGAACCACTCACGTTGTTGACGAAGTACCGTTCCGGCTCGACCATCGATTCGCCCACCGCGATGAAGGCCGCAAAATGCACCACGGCCTCGGTCTTCAGTTGCCGCATCAACGCGGTGAGCGGGCGCGTGTCGGCCACGTCCATTTCGTAGAGAAGCCCCGGCGGAACGTTTTGGCGGTACCCTTTGGAAAGGTTGTCCACCACTGCCACGTCGTAGCCGCGTTCGAGCAGCAGGCGAACCGTGTGCGAGCCAATGTATCCGGCGCCGCCGGTCACGAGAATTCTCCGAGTAGCCACGAGTGTAGGGTGGGGCATGCTTTAGCTTGCCCTGCAAATCAAGAATAAAGTAAACGGGCAAGCTAAAGCATGCCCTACCAAGGAACGCGTCACCGCATGCGGTCGGCTTCGGCTTTCATGACCTGGGCATTCTTCCAGGCCTGCTGCGCCATCGAGCCTTGAATGCCGGCGCACTGCTCGCTGAACTTGGCGCCTTCGAGAATTCTCGCCTTGTTCATGGTCATCTTGCCATATTGGTAGTTGGCGAGACCGAGGTTGAACAGCGCAGTGGCGTATGTCGTGGGATTACCTTTCGCGTAAGGCAGGGCGGCGCGCAGGTACTTGTCGGCATCCACCGGGTGTGAGGTGCCGGCATAGGCCAGGCCCGCCATGTAATACGAGGGGCCGAGTGTCGCGTCGCGCTCGCGGTTCCATTCGGCTTCGCTCATCCCTTCCGGCGGCTTGGGATGCGAGTTCCACAGCGCGATGATGCGGGTGGAATAGGCTATAGTGCGATCGTTCTGTCCATGCGAAGCCGCGTTGCGGGCAAGGGGGTCCAGCAGGTATGGATTCTCGGGGAAGTTCGCCAAGGCCTTATCGGCGATCTCCGGAATCTTCGCGGCGGACCCGGCCTTGGCGAGAGCCGCCAGGTATGGCCCATAGCCCAGGTCCAGGTACTTGCTCTTCGGATTCTGCTTCTCCAGCGTGGCGATCAGGTCCACCATTACGGGCGGTTCGGATTGCGCCGCGGTAGCGTAAAGCGCGTATTCGGTGTACGTGTCGATGGCGTGCAAGTCTTCGAGGCGCTTCTTCAACGCGTCCGGGTCGGTCTCGTCCGGCTTCGCGATCTCCTGGCGCGCCATGGCGCTGGTTTCAGCGGCCAGTTTTTTGATCGTCGCGACATCCTTCTTGGCTACCGCTTCCTGCAGGGTCTGATAGTTGGTGTCCAAATCCTGGGCCGCTACAACGGCGGCTCCGGCGATCAGCAAAACCGCCATCGATAGACCGCATCGGTTCATGGCAATTGTCCTCCCAAAAAAATCCGGCTGTGGATCAGTTGGATTATAACCCCCGGCGCGGTTGTTGGGAAGGGAACCGGATCTCAAAATCGGAAGCAGCTACTTGGACTTGGCCCTGACGGAACCGGCCGAGTTCGCTCTCACCCATCCCGATCAGTCGTACGCTTTCGCAATTCTTCCGCATCGCCAAGGTCTTTGGCTCTGCCGGTCTGCTCCTTGTTGCGGAGCAATGCCGCACGGCCAACAAAGTGCGTGGCGATCCCTTCCAATTCCGCATCGCTGCGTGTCGCCCACGCTTCTTCGAAGCTGACCCCGGAAATGGCGGTCAACAGATCGATCCTGTTCGGCTTCACTCCCAGCTGGATGACCATGCCGGGTGAGCGGAGGTCCGCTGCCTGAACCCCCACTTTGCCAAAGCCGAATTCCGACAGCACACGCAGGACGCGGTCCGCATTCTCCACGGTAGGCCGCACCAGCAGATCGAGATCGGCGGTGTAGCGAGGGAAACCGTGGAAGGCGACTGCGAAGGCGCCAACCACCAGGTACTCAACTCCGTTCGAGTTCAACAACTCGAGAAACTCGCGCCAGTCTTTGTTCAGCGGCATCGGGGTGACGGCGGTCGCGGAGTTCGATCAGGATATTCAGGCGCTCGTCGGACGACATCGCCGCGTCATCGCGCGCGTCGGCCACATCGGCCTCCTCGAAGCTGGCGAATACCCTGACCCTTTTCTCCACGTTCATAATTATAACCGGTTGGGCGCGTCCGACCCTGGAAGCAAGATCGCAAAATCGGAAGCAGCTACTGTGACTTGGCAGGCGCCAGTTTCAGGATCATGCCCATGTCGGTCGCGATCCACATATGGTCTTCATCCACCGCCGCCAGGATCGCGCGATGGCCTTCGGCACGGTAATCCACCGGCACGTCCTTCCACTGGACGTAGTCCGTGCTGGCCATCACGCGCACTTTGCCGGGGACCACGTCGCGCAGCTTCCCCTGCACGCTGGTGCCGGTCAGGTAAGCCGTGCCATTCGGAGCCAGCCAGATGTCGCTGACGGCGAAGTCCGGGGTCTTGTAGATGCTGACGTTCCTGCCGGTGTGCCAGTTGATGCGGTAGACTTCGCTCGGGTAGCGGAAGCCTTGCGAGTAGACGGTCAGCCCCAGGCCGCGCCCGTCCGGCAGGAGGCGCACTCGTTCCACCTCGCCAAACAACGAGGCCGCGCGGGAAGACCAGGTTTTGCCGCCGTCGTGCGTGGTCAGGGTGTAATTCAGGTGGGGCAGATCGGAGCGCAGCAGCGCCGCCTGCGGGTCCATCCAGTCCGGCGCCTGGTCGCCCCAGCGGCGCTCCGGAATGTTCCAGCCGGTGATCAGCGCGGTATCCGGATTGGCGAAAGCAAACCACGTGTAGGCGCTGTAAAGCGGATCGCCCGGCGGAACGGCAGCCGCTGCCACCGGCTTCCAATGTTGCGCCGCGTCGTGCGTTTCCAGAATCGACTTCCGCGCACCAACCGCCCATCCGTTCTTGTCATCGAGAAACGAGACGCGGAGGATTTCGGCCGGAGGCTTGGGCAGCTTGACCCAGTTCTTGCCCGCTTCCGTGGTTCGCCAAAGACCTTTGGCGGTCACCAGCCAGCCTAGTTCCTCATTGAGAAAGAACAAGGAAACCGGCATCTCCGTTAGCGGCAGGCGCCGCCAGTGCTCGCCGGAATCCGAGGTCACCAGAGAGACCGGCTCCTCGTGCTTCCCATCGGTGATAAAGCCCACCGCCACGCCGCGCTGCGCGGAGGGGAAGGCCATGTCCGTGAAGACCAGCCCGGACTTGTTCTGATCGTAGAAGTATTTGGTTTCCCAGTGTTGGCCGGCGAGCGGACCAACCAGCGCCGCGGACACCACCACCGCGCTGGCCCATCGAGTCAGGCCGAAGCTCACGTTTCCTATTGTTTCATCGAAACCGGGCCGGAGGAAAGCACCAGGTCCACATGGTTCGCCGAATCCACCGCGTCCGGCGACATGCGGGCCAGCACCAGCACGCACCCGATCTGTTCGCCGACCGTGGTCAGCACCTCCATCTCGCTCCCCGTGTGCTGGTGCGGCATGCGGTGTTGCACGTTGATGACGCCCACCACGCGATTGCGCGCGATCACCGGGGACGAAAGAAACGCCTCGTACGTGTCTTCGGGCAGTTCCCCGAAGGTCTTGAAGCGCGAGTCCTTATAAGCCTCCCGCGAGATCGCCACCAGGCGCCGCTCGCTGGCCACCCAGCCGGTGAGACCTTCCTTGCGCCGCAGCCGCACTTTGCCGATGGTGGAAGGGTGCGGCGTGTTGGAGGCGCACAGCACCAAGTCCTCGCCATCCGCCAGGTATACCAGGCAGGAATCGCACTGCGTGTACTCCACCACCAACGAGACCGCCCCTTGCAGAACCTCCTGCAGGCTCATCTCCCGCACCATGAACCGGCTGATCTTCTGGAACAGGCGCAGTTGCTGTTCCGTGCGCTCCAGGCGCATCTCGAGCTCTTTGGGTTTGGGCACGACGTTTCTATTATAGCCGCGCTTTGGCCCCGGCCCGGGCTCAAGGTGTGGAAGTTGCTGTACGGAGCCGCACCTAAGGATCGACCCCGCCCTACCGTTTGCGGAAGGCCACCACGGCCAGCGGAGGCAGCGTCACCGAGATACTCGACTGGCGGCCGTGCTTGGGAATGGGCCGCGAGGATACCAGGCCGCCGTTGCCCAGGTTCGAGCCGCCGAACAGCTCCGAATCGGTGTTCAGGATCTCCTCGTAAAAGCCCTCTTCCGGCACGCCGAACTCGTAGCCGGCGCGCGGCACGGGCGTGAAGTTGCAACAGAAGAGAATGAAATCCCTGGGATCCTCGGCGCGCCGCAGGAAGGCGATCACCGAGTTGGCCGAATCGTGAAAGTCCACCCACTCGAAGCCGCGGTAGCTAAAATCCACCTGGTACAGCGCGGGGCTGGAGCGGTAAATGCGGTTCAACTCCCGCACCAGCGCCTGCAGCTTGTGGTGAAAATCGAATTCGAGCAGTTCCCAGCGGATCTGGCCGGAGGCGTTCCACTCCTCCCGCTGCCCGATATCCTGCCCCATGAACAACAGCTTCTTGCCCGGATGTCCCCACATGTACGCCAGGAACGCGCGCACGTTGGCAAACTGGCGCCATTCGTCGCCCGGCATTTTGCTGAATAACGAGCCTTTGCCGTGCACCACTTCGTCGTGCGAAATCGGCAGCACGAAGTTCTCCGTGAACGCGTAGAGCAGGCTGAAGGTGATGTGGTTGTGCTGGAACCTGCGGTACACCGGATCCTTGCTGAAGTACTCCAGCATGTCGTGCATCCAGCCCATGTTCCACTTCATGGTGAAGCCGAGCCCGCCCAGGTAGACCGGCTTCGAAACGCCGGGAAACGCGGTGGATTCTTCCGCCGCCGTGAAGACGCCCGGCTCCTGGTGCGCCAGCTCGTTGAAGCGCCGCAGAAAATCGATGGCCTCCAGGTTCTCGTTGCCGCCGAACTGGTTGGGCAGCCACTCGCCGGCCTTGCGCGAATAATCCAGGTACAGCATGGAGGCCACCGCATCCACCCGCAGCCCGTCGATGTGATATTCCTTCAGCCAGAACAGCGCGTTCGAAATCAGGAAGGTGCGCACTTCGTTGCGGCCGTAGTTGAAGACCAGGGTGCCCCATTCCTTCTGCTCACCCTGGCGCGGGTCGGCGTGTTCGTAGAGCGCGGTGCCGTCGAAAAAGACCAGCCCGTGCGCGTCCTTGGGAAAGTGGCCGGGCACCCAATCCACCAGCACGCCGATGCCGGCCTGGTGGCAGCAATCCACCAGGTACCGGAAATCGTCCGGCGTTCCGAAGCGCGAAGTGGGGGCGAAGTAGCCGATCACCTGGTAGCCCCACGAGCCCGAAAACGGGTGTTCCATGATGGGCAGCAGCTCGATGTGCGTGTAGCCCATCCGCGTGACGTATTCGACCAGCTTCACCGCCATCTCGCGGTAGGTCAGCGGTTGGCCCTGCGGATCCCGCATCCACGATTCGGCGTGAACTTCGTAAATCGAGACCGGCGATTTCAGCCAGTCGGTTTTCGCCCGCTGCTCCAGCCAAGCGGCATCGTTCCACTGGTAATGATCGATGTTCCACACCACCGACGCCGATTTGGGCGGCGTCTCGCACAAGAACGCGTACGGGTCGGCCTTGAGCTGCTGATGGCCGGCGAAGCGCGACCGCACGTTGTACTTGTACGCGGCGCCCTCGCCCAGGCCCGGAACAAAAAGCTCCCAGAAGCCGCCGTTGCGGCGCCGCATGGGGTGGCGGCGAATGTCCCAATCGTTGAACTCGCCGGCCACGGTCACGTTTTCCGCGTTGGGCGCCCACACCGCGAAGCGCACGCCACGCACGCCATCGGATTCCGCCAGGTGCGCGCCCAGCGTGCGGTAGGCTTCGTGCAGCGTGCCTTCGCCATGCAGGTAAATCTCGGTGTCGGAGATCAACTGGCCGAACCGATACGGGTCTTCGATCTCGATGTCGCGCCCGTCCCACAGGTGCGCGCGCAACGTGTACCGCTGCGGTTCGCCCGCCATTTGGGCGCAGAAGAAGCCGTCGGCGTGCCTCTTTTCCATCGGCCACGTCTGGCCGCCGGACAACACCTCGACGGTCTCGGCCTGCGGCAGAAACACGCGCACTTCCCAGCGCGCCTGCCCGACTTTTCTGCGAACGCTATGCGGGCCGAGGATCCGGAAGGCATCCCCGTGATACCCGCCCACAATCGATTCAATCTCTGCCGCGGTCATGAGAGCCGACTTGGGTCCCGTTGCAAATATGCGAATCTCAATAATAGCCGAGTATGCAAGATTTTGCCGCGCAATTGCCCAAGGCCGAGCTGCACCTGCACCTGGAAGGGTCGGTGGATGCCGAAACGCTGCACGAGCTGGACCCGGCCACGCCGCTCGAAGAACTGCGCGCGCTCTACCATTACCCGGACTTCAACGCCTTCCTGAAAACCTTCGGCGCGGTGGTGACGCGCCTGGCGCGGCCGGAGGATTATGCGCTGGTCACGCGCCGGCTGCTCGAGCGGTTGGCCGCGCAGAATGTCCGCTACGCCGAAATCATCATCGCAGCGGGCGTGGTGTTGTGGAAGAAGCAGGAGTTTGGCCCCGTTTTCGACGCCATTCACGACGCCGCGCGCGGCTCGCCGGTTGAAGTCCGCTGGATTCTCGACGCGGTGCGCCAGTTCGGCGTCGAGCCCGCATGGGACGTGGCCCGCCTGGCGGCCGCGCGCCAGGATCGCGGCGTGGTGGCCATCGGCATCGGCGGTAGCGAGGAACGCGGGCCGGCCGAGTGGTTCAAGGATGTTTTCGCGTTCGCCAAATCCGCCGGCCTGCATCTCACCGCCCACGCCGGGGAGAGCGCGGGACCGGAATCCGTTTGGGAAGCCCTGATCCTAGGCGCCGAACGCATCGGCCACGGCATCGCCGCCGTGCGCGACCGCGGCCTGCTGCGCCATCTGCGCGAGCGCGACATCCCGCTCGAAATCGCCATCACCAGCAACCTGGTCACCGGTGTAGTCAAGCGCCTGGAAGACCACCCCATGCGCGCTTTGTACGATGCGGGCGTGCCGATCGTGCTCAACACCGACGATCCCGCCATGTTCGGCTGCACGCTGACAGACGAATACCGCCTTGCCGCGCGGGCCTTTGGTTTCAGCGAAGCGGAGCTGCGCGGCATCGCGGAGAACGGTTTCCGCTATGCATTCGGTTGGCAAACGGAGCCGCGACCATAGGGAGCGGTCAGACGTCAGGGAGCGGTTAGCCGTCCTAAAATGACATCGTAAGGAGTGTCCATGCATTCCAGAGCTCTTATACTCGCGCTGTTTACTTCCCTGGCGGTTGGACAAACGGCCACCCAACCGGTCACAACTCGCGTGGCTCATCTCAGCCAGGCGGAATCACCGCAGGAACTTAACGAGATGGTCACCGTCGTGCGCACTATAGCGGAGGTGAACGTGCCCACGGCGCCGGACGTTGAACACGGAACCATCCCGCTTCGCGGAACCCCCGGCCAGGTCACGCTGGCCGAATGGCTGCTGAACCAACTGGACCAGCCTGTTCCATCGAACCATCAGCCGGCCGCATACGATTACCAGGAAGCCAAGCGCGATCCCGCCGTGCGCGTATTTCGCTTGGCTACCATCGAGACACCGGTAGGGCTTAACCGGATCACCACGGCAGTTCGCACGATTGCCGATGTAAGCCGGATAGTCCCTTACGCCGCGCAGCGGGCCATCGTCGTCCGCGGAACCGCCGGCCAGGCCGCGCTGGTCGAATGGCTGCTGAACCAACTGGACCAACCCGCTTCACCGGTCCATGGGTCGGCGACGTACCATTTCGATGAGCCCGGAGACGATCCCGCGGTGCTCGTGTTTCGCCTGGCAAATGTCGAGACCAGCCAGGACTTGCAGGAAATCACCAATGCGATACGCGTGATTGCAGATGTGCGCAAGATCGTTCCTTATGTCGTGCAGGGAGCCGTGATCATGCGCGGCGCCGCCGATCAAATGGCCATGGCCGAGTGGCTGGTGAACGAACTGGATCAGCCGGCCGGCGGGAACTCCGCGCTAAGCCAGGACGCGGCCGGCCACGAGTTTCAGGTGCCGGACAGCGACCAGATCGTGCATGTCTTTCACTTCGCGGACTCGACCACGGCGCAGCAGTTTGTCGACATCGCCGCCCAGGCCCGTCGCACGCAAAAGCTGGAACAGGTATACATTTGCTACTCGCAAAGAGCCCTGTCCGTGCGCGGAACCCTCGACCAGATCGCGCTCACCGAGCAACTGATCCAGGAGATGATGAAGCCGTAACGCTCCCGACGAACCTCGGCCGCCCTTACTCGTACCTTAGCGCCGTCATCGGGTCCAGCCGCGCGGCCCGCCGTGCGGGCAGGTAGCACGCGATCAGTGCCACCACGCCGAGCAGTCCGGCGGTCGCAACGAAGATCAGCGGGTCGCCCGGTTTGACCTCGCTCAACAGGCTCGCCAGCACGCGGCCGGCGGCGAATGCGCCGGCAATCCCAACCGCGAGGCCCAGCACGGCCAGACGCATGCCCTCCCGCAGCACTTCGCCCAGCACGCGGCCGCGGCTGGCGCCCAGCGACATCCGAATGCCGAT
>DASWZP010000366.1:0-3838 GCA_036404395.1 Bryobacteraceae bacterium
CGCCGGGCGCGTAGAGGGCGCCCGCGGGAGTGACGAAATCCAGTTGGGTATCGATATCGAAAAAGACGGTTTTCATGGGACTGGCGTGCCGATCAGGTTGGCGCGCGTCTGCTCCATCAGCGCGCGCAACTCGCGGCTGTAAATCACCGGCCACGGTTCCGTGGTTTCCAGTTGGCGCAGCGCTGGTGAAAGCCCCGCCACCGATTCGCGGGCGCGCTGCCGAGCCTGATCGAGCGCGGGCAGGGGTTCCACCAAACGGCCGCCGAGGATCACCGGCCGCAGCAGCGCCTCGCCACGCCCGCACTCTCCGGAGCGTGCCACCACGTCGCGCGCCATGTCGCGGAAAATCTGCTTGGCGCCCGGAATGGTGCCCTTATCGTCGCTGTACTTGGCCGTGTAGCGCTTGATGCCGCCGATTTCCATCTCCACCATTTTGTAAACGCCGCTGAGCGAGGGCGCATCGGCGGAAACGGAAATCTGCGTGCCCACCCCGAAGACATCGATGGGCGCGCCGGCGGCGAGCAGCTCGCGGATGCGATATTCGTCCAGATCGCCGCTTACCATGATCCGCGCCTCTTGCAAGCCCGCCTCGTCCAGGATGGCGCGCACCTGCCGCGCGCCCTCGAGAAAATCGCCGCTATCGATGCGCACGCCCCACAGCGGACGCCCTAGCGCCGCCACACGCCGCGCGGCCTGTGCCACGTCGTAAGTATCCAGCAATTGCACCGCGTTCTCACCCATCGCGCTTTGCAGCTTGCGGAATGCCCCGTCTTCGCAAGCGAACGACATCACCCAGGAGTGCCCGGCGGTGCCGGCGACTGGGATCGAATAGCGGAAGCCGGCGAGCGTGTTGCTGGTGGCCGCGCAGCCGCCCAGGTACGCCGCCCGCGCGCCGAGCACGCCCGCCTCGGGGGTATGCGCGCGCCGCGTGCCGAATTCGATGACCGGTCTCCCCTCCGCCGCAGCTACCACGCGTGCAGCCTTGCTGGCGACCAACGTCTGGAAACTTACCGCAGAAAGCAGGTACGTCTCCGGCAATTGAGCTTCGATGATCGGCGCACGGATGGTCAGCAGAGGCTCACCGGCAAACAGCGGCGTACCTTCCGGCACGGCGAAGAGGTCGCCCGTAAATCGAAAATCGCGGAGGTAATCGAAGAACTCGCGCGGCGCGCGGGAGAACTGCGCGAGGCCGCGCAGGTAGTCGATCTCTTCGGCGGTGAAGCTGAGATTCAGCAGGTAATCCACCGCCTCCGGCAATCCGGCGGCGAGAACATAATTCCGATTGGGCGGCAGCCGGCGGATGGCGAACTCGAAGGTGGCGAGTTCCGCCGCCTTGCCGGCCTGGAAATATCCGGCCGCCATGGTGAGTTCGTAAAGATCGGTGAGCAGACCGTTCATGAAAATCGTGGCCACGAATGGACGGTGAGGGCCACGAATGAACACGAATGAACACGGATAAGAAAAACTAACAACAAGCGGGAGTCCGGCCTTGTGGCCTACCGGTCTTCCGGCTTCCCGGCTTTCTTATTCGTGTTGATTCGTGTTCATTCGTGGCTCTTATTTCTTCTTCTTCGGCTCCGGCGCGGCTTCCTTCACATCGGTGGCGGCTTTTTCGAGATCCTCCACGGATCTGGCATCCAATTCATAGATGCTCGGCTCGCCTTCGCGTTGCGCGGAATATTTGTCGCCCTGCTTGCTCACAATCACATGTTCGATCTTGGCGCTGCCTTTCGACTCCACGCTCGCTTCGAACACCGGCTGGCCGCCGCCCTGCTCCACAAACTTGGAGGCCGTCAAATCGCGCAGCTTGTCGATCAGGTTCTGTACGCTCGAGTTATCTATGTTTTTTGGGCCCGCGGTCCACTTGTCGCCGGTGTTGGTGTAAGTCACGGCGGCGGCGGCGTCGTTCTTGATCTCCAGCATACGGGGATTGGCGAAGCCGAAATCGAACAGCTTCTTGTTGCGGAAATCGTCCAGGCCCTTGTTCAGCCCCTCGCCGGTGTCGGATGCGACCTTGTACACGCCGGACACCGCGGAGCTCCGGGCATAATAATTGTTGTCCTTGTCCTTGCGAACCTCGATGGCTTGGGAGCCGGAGCTGTCGGTGACCACGGCCAGCGCCACAACGGCGGCGGCCGCAAACTTCTTGGCCGCTTCTTCCGGCGCCGTGCCGAGATCCATCTTGGCGTCGCGCAGTTTGCCGAGCAGGGTTTCCACCTGCCCGCTGTCGGCGCGCAGCGGGCGCGGTTCCACAATCCCCCACTCGTTCCCCGCGCTCTTGCCGAACACGATCGCCGGCCCCTTGCCGGCCAGCTTCACGCGTGTCAGCCGGTTGGAATCGAAGATCAGCAACCGTTTGTCGCGAAGGTCGTTGACGGTCTTATCGAGGCTGGTCTTGACGTAGCTGGCCACCGTGTACACGCGGCGGTCGCCGGACACCTTGGCGTAAGCGCCGGAATTGGTCGGCGTGTCATCGCCGATGGCGATCTCCACCTGCTTCCCGTCTTTCTGAATCACCTGCGCCCGCACGGTTGGACCGGCCAGTCCGTAACTGGCTAAGTCCGTGGGGTTGTCATCGATGGTCTTGTCGGCGCTCACCGAGGAGAGTGCGGAAACCAGCGAAGCGGAGGCGTCGGGATCGGCCGGCAGCGGCTGCGGCGCGGTCATCGCCCATTTGCCGTTGTCGCGGCTCAGAACGATCGGCTCGGCGCCGGCCTTCTGCAGGCGGATTTCGCGAAACCGGTCTTCCGGAATCGACACGATCTTGGGGCTCGTGTCAGGAGGCGCTTTTTCCTTTTGCGCCTGCTTCTTGTTCGAGTACCAGATGGCGCCGCCCAACACAGCCAAAAGAACGACGGCTACCAGCAGTCCCTTCGGCTTCATCGGTTACCTCCGCTTCCACCAGGTGGCCAGGCCGAACGACACCACCATCAGCGGAAAGATGAAGATGCTCAGCCAGAACAGGATGGCGAGCCGCTGCCCGCTGACGTTCAATTGCTGATCCTCCGGCGTCTTGGGACGAATCGAAATCAGGTCCTCGTCGGAAGCCAGCCAGTTGATCGCGTTCACGAACAGGTCGCGGTCGCCGAGCTGGCGGGAACCGGCCAGGCTGTTGACCGCCCAGAGCGAAGTCCCAGTTACCACGAACCGTCCCTGCTTGGTTCCCGAATAAGTACCCACGGCCATCAGAGTAAGTGGCCCCTTCTTGCCTTTCTTGGGATCCACCGCGCCGCCCGGTCCGATCTCGGACGTTGCCAGGCTGTCTTCCGAGGTAGCCACCAATTTGCTCACCGAGGTCTTACTTTCGCTCTTGATGTCGAGCGACCGGCTCAGCGGAAACGCGGTGGGAATACGCGTCAGCGGCTGCGTGATCGGGTGCGACTCATATTGCAGCACCACCGGGATCTCCGGGCCGAAGCCGAAGATCTGCCCGAGCCCGCCTAAATCGAGCACCAGGTCTTTGTCGACGGTGACGCCCCAGCTTGCGAGCAGCGTGGCCAATTCGTCATTGGGAGCGGCGGGTTCGGAGCGCCCGATGCGGAGCACGTTGTCGAACATGAACATAGCGCGTCCACCGTCTTCCACGTAGCTCTTAAGAGCCGCCACCACCGGCGCCGGGTAGTCGGCAGTGGGGCCGCCGGAGACCAGCACCGTGCAATCTTTGGGAACCTCGACCGGCGCGGCCGCCGCGGCCTGCCCGATCTCGACTTTCTTGCCAGCGTCGGGCGCCGCGGCGGGCTTAAGCGAAACCTCGCGCGATTTGTAGTTGTCGCGCTCCAGCAGCGCCTTGAGAACCGAAAAGCCGTCGCGGTCCTGATCGTCGATCGAGTGTTCGCCC
>DASWZP010000367.1:0-2652 GCA_036404395.1 Bryobacteraceae bacterium
GGAAAAAACCGGGTCACCAGCGTGAGCAGTGCTCCTCCGCCAGGTGCGCGCACTTCCCCCGCCGTTTGCCATTCACACCCTCGTCAAATACTTCCAAATCCCCGTCCCCGCATGGTTTGCCGCCGTTTTCCCGCACTTCGCATGTCGCTTCCGTCGGCCCTCCGTGTCACAGTGAAGACGTAGGTGTCGAGCATATCGAGCATGCCCGGCCCGAAACAGGTCGATGGAACAACATCCCAAATGGGGCGATTCGCCCGAGAAACTGCTGGCCCGTCATCCTGTTTTCAATGACTTAACCCTCCAGCGTGGGGCGAATTCGCCCCACGCTGCTAGAATCAGGTATCGGAATCACGGCCATAGTCTCGGTGCTGGCGGTAGTCGCTTTACTGTTGCTGTGGGCGGCCGTGACTCGGCGCCGGTGAACCGGCAGTGGAGACAGACTGCACCTCGCGCAAGTCCAGTACGCGCTCATCAATGTCCTGCTGCTGTGGATGCTCACGGCGCCGCACGAGTTTGCGCATGCCTGGGTCGCTACCCGGCTGGGCGACGACACGCCGCGCAACGACGGCCGCGTCACGCTCAATCCGCTGGCCCATGTGGATTGGATCGGCACCGTCCTCTTGCCCTTTGTGACCTCGCTGATGGGCGGCGGCTTCCTCGGCTGGGGACGGCCGGTTTCCACCAATCCGGCCAAGCTGCGCGGCGGTCTCAACGGCCTGGCGCTGGTGGCGCTCGCGGGGCCTGCCAGCAACATCGTGATGGCGGTCTTGCTGGCCGCGGTCGCCATCGCCACCATCCGCATCGCGCCCGCCCTGTCCGGCTTCGCGCAACGCGGAGTGCTGCTGAGTATCTACCTGGCGTTATTCAATCTGCTACCGGTGCCGCCGCTCGATGGTTCCAAGCTGCTGCTGGCCGCGCGCATCCCCATCGCCATTTACCATGAGCTGGCGCGCGCCGGCTTCCTGCTGCTGGTGGTGCTGATGGTTGCCACATCGCTGGGAAGATACTTGAGCTTGTGGTCGGTGCTGGCAGCCGACGCGATTTTCCGCGCGCTGGCCGTGGTCTTGTAGGGGCCTGTCACTAAATAACAGGTTGATCGTCAACCGCAACGGAGCCGCGACCGTCAGGGAGCGGTTGCTGCAAGCGATTACGAAACGTCAGCCCAATCGCGCCAGATGCCGATAGACCAGGCTCACCGGCAGCCCCATCACATTGAAGTAGCAGCCTTCGATTCTCTCCACGAACTTCGACGCCAGCCCCTGGATGGCATATGCTCCGGCTTTGCCATCGGGCTCGCCGCTGGCCACATACTCATCGATTTCTTCGGGGCTGAGCGTCTGAAACCAAACCGCGGTCGACGCGCAGTCCGAAATCACCAAATCGCCTTTGCGCAGACAAATACCCGTAAGCACGTCGTGCCTTCTGCCGGAAACGAGCGCCAGCATGCGGCGGGCGTCGGCCGCATCCACTGGCTTGCCGAGCACCGCGCCGTCGATGGTAACGGTGGTGTCGGCGGCCAGCACCGTTTCCCGCGGCCCGGCCGGCACCGCCCGCGCCTTGGCGAGCGCCAGCCGCTCGACGTAAGCCCGCGGACTCTCGGCTTCGAGCGGCGTCTCATCCACCTCCACCGGCCGTAAGATGAACGGAATGCCGGCCTGCCGCAGAATTTCACTGCGGCGCGGCGACTGCGAGGCAAGCACCAGCATAGGTTGATTCCGGCGCGGTATGGTGACACGCGAGCGCCAGGACCTCTACTATAACGTGAGAGGGGAGCGCACGTATGAACAGACGCAGTATGCTGGCAGGGATGGTCGTCGCTGGTTTCGACCTGGAGGCGCAAATGAATTCTCCCAGTCCGGAATCGCTTTACATCCCCAAGCCTCAGCTCGTCGAAGACCGCAAGCTGTTGCACGATTTCATGGACGAGTTCTCCTTCGTCGATCTCATCACATCCGAGCCTTCCCTCCGCATCACGCACATCCCGGTTGTGCTGGATCGCAACGCCGGCAAGAACGGCGTGATCTACGGCCACATCTCGCGCCAGAACCCGCAAACCGAGGCCATTCTATCGGCCGCCAGAGCGGTGATCGTTTTCCACGGGCCTCACTCCTACATCTCGCCGACCTGGTATTCGAAACCGGAAGTTGTGCCAACGTGGAATTTCGCTTCCGTCCATGCCTCGGGAAAGCTGAAGCCCGTGACCGGCGAGAATGCTATGCGCGATTTGCTCACCAGGCTCATCCGCAAGTTCGAGGCGCCGGACTCGCCCTATGATCTCGCCAAGCTTCCGCAAAGCTACACCTCCGGCCTCATCGGAGGCATTCTCGGCTTCGAACTGGAAGTTGAATTACTGGAGGGCAAGTTCAAACTCGGGCAGGAACGCAGCGAAGCCGACAAAGAGGGCATCCTGAAACACCTGCGAACCGAAAAGCCGGAGCGCTCCATTTACGATCTCACCGCCAGCTTCTACGCGCGCCGGTAGCTCATGGCGCGGGCTTGTCCAGCGAGGAGCCGGAGAGGCGGGGCCATACCGGAAAGGAACTTGGATCTGGCGGCGATTGAGGCACACTGGTAGGCAGCACAGGTGTCGGAAGTAGACCGACAGTTGCCAGTGGTGCTGTTAAACCCGGTATCAAGCGTGGTCCCAAGTTC
>DASWZP010000368.1:0-10861 GCA_036404395.1 Bryobacteraceae bacterium
CATCGTGCGCATTTCTTTGCCGTCTCGGCCACCATGATGCGGCGAATCCTGCTGGATCGCGCACGCCGGCGTTCCGCGGCGAAGCGTGGGCGGATGGCGGGAGCGATCGATCTGGAGAAGGCCGCCGATCTGTCCTCCCAGCGGTCGCGGGAACTCATCGCACTCGACGAGGCGCTGACCGCGCTGGCTGAAATCGACGCGCGCAAGGCGCGCATCGTGGAATTGCGCTTCTTCGCGGGACTTGACGTGAAGGAGACGGCCGAGGTTGTCGGCGTTTCCCCCGAAACCGTCATGCGGGACTGGAAGCTGGCCCGCGCGTGGCTCTTAGCGGAAATGAGGCGGTAGTAGTTCGATCGACGGCCGGATCGCCCGGACAGTATACCGACCCATCGACCAGAGTTCTTTGGCTTTCAGGATCGAGCCTCAACGATCCGCCTTCATTGCGTCCGCCGCGATCAAGGGCTAGCGAACGGAGATCGTAACAGTATTCGAAGCGGTAGCGCCGGTTGAAAGCACGACCGGAACGGAGTTCCCGGCTGCGACTCCCGGCGGGACTTGCGCGTTCACCTGGTAAAGCCCGACATAGCCGGGAGCCAGTCCCGCGAAAATTACTGTAGCCGGCACACCGCCAATCGTCACCGTCGCGTTGCCAATCAGGTAGGAAAGGGGGGTTACCAAGGCTACGGCTCCAGTCTGTGGTGTGTTCGTCACCGCGCCCAGCCCGGTCGCGTAAATCTCCAGGTAGTCGCCGGCATGGGCGGGCGAGTTCGCATCCACCACGATTCCGGCGAGATTCACGATGGCGCCTTGCCCGCCCTCCGGCGCTCCCAGGGAGAAAATACCGGGGTCGGTCAGGCCCACCGGGACGGGCTGTGGCAGGCCGGCCACCGAATTAGCCGTTGCGGTGACCCATGAGCTCGACTCGCCTTGCAACTCCCACGGCACTTGCAAATTCAATTGAGACGAAGAGCCATAGAGGATGGGGGCGGAAATGCCGTCAAACTCCACCGTTGCCCCGCTCAGGTTGAGGCCAAACAGGCTGACCAGGGAGCCGGGAGCCAGAGCGCGTTGCTGAAACGTGGCGGCGTTGACCACGCCCGCTGCCGCGAAGTGAGGCCAATTAGCGGGGCTGGGGACTTGTGACATCGATAGCGTATTCCCCGAGCCACCGCTGCCCAGGTAGGGGAAACTGGACGCAGCGCCAAGCACTCCTCCCACCAGATTGTCTGCCACGAGCAACTGCCGCACCTGGTTTCCGCTCGCGTCATCCACTCCGGCCACCACGTTGATCCCCTTGATTCCGGAGGCGGCCTTGGGAGCCTGGTCCACCTGGTTGCAAAAAATCTGCGCAGCGGTCACGACATTGTTGTCGGCTGGGAAGAGAGGGGCGCTCCCCGTAAATCCGAATCCAAATCCTCCGATAATGTCGATTCCGATCAACGGCGTGTCCACGTCGTTATTTGTAATCCAGATATCGTCGATACTGTTTCCCTGCGCCGTTATTCCTCCCCATACCAAAACTCCCGCGTTGCTGAGCGCGTTCTCAATGGCTGCGTTTCCGATAGGAACTGGGACCTGGATGCTGTTCGCCTGGACCAGCACGTCGGATAGCGCATTCCCGGTCGCGGGTGCGCTCGCGCCCAAAGAACCGCCGGCTTCGAGCGCCATTCCCGAAGCCGTCCCGCCCGTCAACGTATTACCCAATATGGAGAGACTGGAGATCGCGTCGTTCATTGTCGTTCCCGATGCCGCGTAAACCTGAATTCCCGTCCTGGCAGGTCCCTCGATGGTGTTCGCAAGAATGCCGATGTTCCTGGCGGTGTTGTTCTCCGAGTACTGGGTCGGCAGCACATCGTCGCTGGGCGAATCCCCGACCGCTAATACGATGCCGTTCAACGGGTATTCGTAGTCGCCGGGCGGGACCGAGCCCGTGATGCTTACCTGGTTGGCGATAATCTGCATGCCGTCAATCAAAGCCCCGGATGCGCTGCTGCCATCTCCGTCCCCAATGAGAATCCCCGATGAAGGAAGAGCGGCTGAAATGGAATTGTTGGCGATCAAGGTGTCGAGCGCCTGGCTCATCGGACCAACTCCACCGTCGGCGCTGACCGTAATGCCTATCGCGTTTGGCGTCGGAAGCACCATATTGTTGTTGGCGATGGTGGTGTGCTGCAACGTGTCGCCACTGTTGACGCCCACACCGATACCGAACTGTGGGCCGGAGACGCTGCCGGTGATGGTGTTGCCGGTAATCAGCACATGGTCCCAGGTGTTCCCCGTAGGGGATGTGGGGGTTTCGCCGTTGTTTGGAGCGAACAAGACGGCGGCATTTTGGATGTTCGTCATCACCAGGTTGCTGATGGTGATGTTGGAGAAAGTCATCCCGGTGGCATCCGGTAGCCCGAGACCCGCTGAAGGACGCCGCACCTCAACACAGTTCCCGCAGCCCTGGATAGCAAACCCGTTGATCGTGTTGCCCCCGGAAGCGACAAAAAACCCCGCGGACCTGCCCGACAGGCTGGTGAGCGTGATATCGGGCTGTCCATCGCCATCGATGTCACCGTTGATGGTGACGTTGCCCCCGGATAAAAAGGACAATCCCGGGATGGGCCCGGAATCCTCGACGATGGTGGAGCCCTTCAGGGCAGAGGCGAACTGGATTACCCATGTGCCGGGGTCGTTGTTCGTGGCGATGACCGCTTCCTGGAGAGAAATTCCGTCCGTGCCGGGATTCGCCACCAGCGCCTTCACCGAGGACGTGTCGCCATTAATCAGCATCGAGGTATTCGTGACCGTGATCACCGTGCCGCGATTGAGAACCACCGCGGGAATGGTCACCGCGGGAGGCGTATAGCTCTTCGCTCCGACGCCGCCGCAATAGGCCGGCAACGTGTCCGCCAGCGCCGGGAGTACACCGACGGCCAATAAGAAGGCGATGTTCACCATCGCGTGTCGCATTTTCACAAGTCTCCAGGCGGGCATATATTGACCTGAGATTTCACTTTTGGACTCACAGGTCGAGCGCGCAATCCCCAGCCGGCAGGCCAGGCAAGTAGACAAACGGCCGAAACGCAACCCAATGAACGGTTCGAGAGATTTCGATTCGTCTTCGCGGCGCCGCGCGCATGGTCAACATGCCGGAGCCTCTCGCAGTTCGGCCCGGGCCGCTTCACACCGCGCTTCGAGCCACCGCCGCCAAACATCCAGGCCTTCGCGGGTGGTACACGAAATCTCGATGATCTCCATTCCGGGATGAACGCGCCGCGCGTTCTCACGCACCTCCTCGATGCGGAATGGCACATAGGGCAGCAGATCGATTTTGTTCAACACCAGAACCGCCGATTTGAAGAAAATCGACGGGTATTTCAGTGGCTTGTCTTCTCCTTCCGTCACGCTGAGCACAACGATCTTGGCCGCCTCGCCGAGATCATAACTGGCTGGGCAGACCAGATTGCCGACGTTTTCGATGAGGAGCAGGTCGAGATCTTCCAGCCGCCACTCGGCCAGCGCGCGCTCGATCATGCGGGCATCCAGATGGCAGGCGCCGCCGGTGGTGATTTGCCGCACCGGAAAGCCGGAGCGCGCCAGCCGCCGGGCGTCATTGTCGGTCTGAATGTCGCCCGTCAGCACGGCGACGCGCGTGCCTGGCGCGAAGCTCTCCAAGGTGCGCTCCAGCAGCAACGTTTTCCCGGCCCCTGGGGAACTGATCAGGTTCAGGCACAGGATACCGTGCTCACGGAAACGCTCCCGCAGCTCGCCGGCGATCCGGTCATTCTCGCTCAGCACCTTCCTTTCAAGCGGTACACGATTCATGGTTCCTCCATTTCCAGGTATGCCAGTTCCAGTTCATCGCCGCCGGTCGATTCGGTTTCGAAGGCGCCGCATTCAGGGCAGGCAAACTGGTAATCGATCACGCGGAAGGTAAGCCCGCACGCGGGGCAGCGATTGAGTCGCGGCCGCGTCTGAATCTCGAGGACCAGATGCTGCCACTCGGTCCCCGCAGTCATCGCCTCAAAGCCGAAGGCGAGGGCCTCCGGATCGACGCCCGCCAGTTCACCCACGGTGACGGCAACCTTGCGGACCACGGCTCCCGGATGGCGCGCGGCTTCGGTCTGAACCGCCTCGAGCACCGAATTGGCAATTCCCAGTTCGTGCATCACCGACCTCAGCAGTGCTCGTCGCGGTATTCGTCGATGTACTTCACGGCGTCCCCGGCTCCGGCTGTTCGGCATTGCCCAGTTCTTCTTCGAGCAGACCCATGTCTTCCAGCAGCCGGTACGTGCGGGCGGCTTCTGCGGCGTCCACGCGGCTGATGGCAAAGCCGACGTGCACCATGACGTAGTCGCCCACCTGAGCTTCCGGAACGAAGTTCAAGAAAGCCTGGCGGGTAATCCCGCCGAACTGCACCTTCGCGATGCGGTTGCCGTCGCGCTCTTCGGCCTCGATGATTTTACCCGGCACTGCCAGACACATAGTTCATTCCTTCCCGTTATTCCCCCGGTTGGGCCGCTGCCGCGACGCCCTTCTGGGCCCGCTGGTAAAAGCAATTGCGCGGGACGAGCTGGCGCACCAGGCAGCGTTCCCGGAAATAGATTCCACACTTCAGGCAGAGTTCCTCCGGATTCGAGGTGTGATCCACGATATCCGCCGACAACCGGTCCAGCAGTTCCGACGCGCGCCGCAGCTCTTCCGGCGGGAACTGGACGAAGACGCTCTGGAGCTTGCGCTGGCGGGCGTTCTCATAAGCCGCCAGCAGCCGCCGGCTGGCCCGGGTGAGGTGGAGGTGCATGACGCGCCGGTCTTTCTGGTCCTCGGTGCGGCGCAGCAGATCGCGCCGTACCAGGCGATCGACCGCCTTACTGGCGGCCGCATTGCTGACCCGGAGAAACGCAGCCACGTCGCCCAGCGTGTAGGAATCCGTCATGGCCACCAGCTTCAGCAGCTTCATTTGCGAGGCCGTGACCTGCCCTTCCGCCGCTTTCTCCAGCAGCCGCTGCTCGATAATGTCGGTGACGGCGGAGGCGAAAACATGCGCGCTTCCCAGAAAATCGTCGATCTCTCTCAAACTGCGGTTGCGCGTCATACGAATCCTTTTTATCCGGAAATATTTTCCTCAGTTAAACGACTGCCGGAGCACAAGTCACTCCCGAACGGCCATCCATTCTTCATTCCCTCTCTTTGCCGGAAGCAATGACGCGCGCGGCAGCCACCGGTTGGCGCTCCAGGCGATGGCGGATCACCCCGTGGCACCAGTCGCAGCCAATCGCGGCATCGCGCACGTGCTGGCGGTGAATGGCGGCCGTGCCGGCGCGGAGCAGGTCCTGCGAGCGCTCCAGGTGGCAATGCCGGCACTGGCGCTCTTCCACCGCGACGGACCCGCGCGACAAACCGGCATGGCAGGCGGCGCAATCGTCGCCCGGCTTCACGCCGGCGGCCGCGTGGTCAAACCGGTCGGAGCCTTGCGGAACGGTATGGCAATTGACGCAGCCCACACTGGCGATCGACGGCCGCGGGTCGGGCCCACTCGGCCCGGCTGTCTCGAAATGGCAGGTGAAGCAGGCGTTGGTGTCCACGGCGAAGTGGCTTTCGGGACCGACATCGGTGTGGCAACTGGTGCAGCGCAATTCCGGCCCGCGCCAGTTCTTGGCGGGGCGCCCTGCGGGCCCACCCAAACTCGCCGCCGCGAACGCGCTCCCGAGATGCGTCGAGTGATTGAAGTAAAAGAGGCGGCGCACATACCGGACGCCGGTCAATTCGCGGACGCTGTGGCAGCCGCTGCGCAAACAGGTTTCGTCGCTGACCCGGGCGGCGGGTTTCGACGCCGGCGCCCCGGTCAAAGAGACGACCAGTTGCGAAAAGCCCTGCATCTTGGCTTTCGCAAAGCCGCGCACACCCGGCTCGTAGTGGCATGCCGGACAGCCGATTTCGGATTTGGCGTGGGGAGAGGATTTCCAGTCGCTGAAATAGGAACGCATCTCGTGGCAGCTTCCGCAGAAAATCGGATTGGAGCTGGTGGCGACGCCCCAGCTTCCGAATGTCGCCACGCCCAGTAGAACCACCGGGAACGCGTAGAGAAAACGATGCCGCCATGGGGGAGCCGGCAGGAACAGCGTGGGCCGGCGGAACCGCATGAGATTGCGCGACACGGCGGCCAGGAAGATCAGCCCCAGCAGAGCCGTTCCCCATAGGAAGAAGGCCACCAGATGGCGGCCGAAGAGATCGGCCGAATTCTGCACGAAGTGGTAAGCCAGGATTGCCAGGGTGAGCGTAGCGCAGTAGATGAAGATCTCGCGCTCCGTCGCCATCATTAACGCGAGCCACACTGCCAGCGCCACCAGCAGCACCATCCGAGCCGCGGCCGGAACCGCCACCGGTCCCAACACGAAGAAGCTGGCTGCGACGGTGATCGCGATCGCGGCGGCGTAGAGCGCCCACGCGCCTCGCGCGTCCCGGCCGGCCTGCCGCCAGCGGCCGAGCAGCACCAGGACCAGCGCTATCGGTATCAGGAAGGCGATGTGGTTACCCGCGGTGACCGGCGCCAGGGCCGGCAGAAATTCGTAAATCGCAAAGGCCCCCGCCAGGCCGGCGCCGGCGAGAAAGACTTGCCCGGTGCCCAAATAACTCAACAACAAATACAAGGCGAGATAGGCCAGCCCGCTCATCCAACCGATGGTGGCCATTTGCCCGAACGGCAGCGCCAGCAGGATTACGGCTCCAGCCGCCGCGCCCGCGGCAGCCGCGAGGTCCAACGGCAGCGCTTCGCGGGCATTGCCGCGCCGCCTCAGCCACATCGCGACCGCGGAGAGTGCCGTGGCCACCACAAGAAACAGCGGCAGCGAGAGCAGCGCCCAACCCACCGCCAATAATTCCAGGTAGAAGGCGGCGACGGCGCTCGCCGCGGCAGCATAGACATACCGCCAGGCGCCGTGGCGTGCCGCCACCCAGGCATAGAGCAGAGCATAAACCAGCAGCGCGAAAG
The DNA here is from genome assembly GCA_036404395.1 of Bryobacteraceae bacterium. Classification (GTDB taxonomy): domain Bacteria; phylum Acidobacteriota; class Terriglobia; order Bryobacterales; family Bryobacteraceae; genus Bog-375. Next base: position 6,980 of record DASWZP010000368.1, read on the forward strand.
CCGCGGGCGCATAAAGGCGCTGCCAGAGCAGCACGCCTGCCGCGCCAATCGCCAGCAGACCGCCGATGGCCTCCAATGCCCAGGCGAAAGCAGGGTCGCGGCGGCTGGACGATCCTCGCGCAACCAGGACGAACACCACCGGCCACATCGGCACTAACCAGGCACCCACCGACTGGTAAGGCGAGAACAGGGCCAGCGACACGCCCACCGAAAGGAACCACATGAAATACAGGACCGGCGACCACCGGCTGGCACGCGCCGACAGCCGGTACGCGGCGGCAGCCCACGCCAGGCCCAACACCAGGTAAGGAACGCCCAGCCACTCGCCGCGCACGCCCAGCATCCACTCCGCAATGTAGAGCCAGTAGGCCAGCGCCACCGGAATCGAAAACAGGACCGCAACCTCGCGCACCACCAGAAACGCGATGGCGCTCACGAGAATCAGCGGCAGCCCCAATTGCGCGGCCAGGAATGGGTCGATCGGATTGCCCAGCGGGTAGATCAGGGCGGCCGCGATCGCGCCCACGCTGGCCACCTCGTACAAAGAGAGCCGGCAGTCCTCGGTCACGCTTTTCCGCAACAGCCAGGCGGTGGCCAATACCACTAGAACCGCTGCCGCGCCCGCCGTCAGATCCACGGGAGAGCCGGCCGCCGCGAAACGGCGTTCCATCAAAAAGTAGGCCAGGATGAGAAAACCGCCGGCCTGGTAGGCGTAGTAATTTCGCCGGACGAACAGCTTGGGCCGCTGCCGGTACGCCCAAAGCAGGCTGACGAGCCCGAGGCTCAGAGCGCCCAGCGCCAGCCGAAGGCCGGCCGGAAATCGCTCGACGGCGATGTAGGCGAAAGCCGCCAGTGGCGCCATACGCCCCAACCCCGCGATCACGCGCGCCGCCGCCACGCCGATGAGGCTTCGGCTGCCTTGCGCCAGCCGCGAACCGGTGGCCGCAAACACAAAGGAGAAGACCGCGAGATAACCAACCGCCGGTGCGATTGGCGTCCAGCGATCAAACACCGCCTGGCCCAATGGGCAGCCCGCCAGCGCCAGCACGATTCCAGCGCCAAACAGCGGCAGCAGGCGCGGCAGTGCCGCGGGATGGGGTCCCAGGATGTCCGGTTGCTTCGGGCGACTCAACGCCAGCGCCAGTTGCAACCAGATGGTGGCGGCAACCAGATATCCGAACGGTATCAGGGCCGGCCCCGCCGCCGTCCCCATATACAAAAGATAGGCGCCCGCCGCCAGCAGGGCTCCGGTTTCCAGCCGCGGCAGGGCCGGCCCATCCGACTTGCGGTAAAAAAGGCCCCAGATCAGCATCCCCACGGCGGTCGCCAACAGCACCGCGAGTTGCGGCCGCCAATAGAGAAAGACCAGGAAAGCCCCGCTGCCCAGCAGAACCATGGCGAGCGAATGCAGGATCTTTCCCGTGGCACGGAAGCGAAACCACGCATAGACACAGAAGCCGGCGAGCGCCAGCGCGGTGGCCAGAGGCGCCTGTTGGTAGAACCACGCGAGCCGGAAAAGGACCCACAGCGCCATGGCGCCGATCAGCACTCCGTTAGCGCCGTACAGAGCCTGACTCGCGCGCTCCGGCCGATGCAGTAGATTCCGGTTGGCGATGGTGTAAATGACGGCCACTGGCAAGAGGGCAAACAGCGGCTGTAATGCCGGAGCGATCCCCGTGCCATGCAAGAAGAGGTGATACGCCAAAACCACGAGCAGCACCGCTGGATATAGAAATTGCCGCTCGCCCGTGATGCGCGCGGCCGTGTAATACGGGAAGGCAAAAGCCGCCAGCAGCAGCCCCGCGATAAAAGGATGGGCGCCCAAATACTGGTTCGCGCCGGCCAGCAACAACGCGACAAACAGCATTGCCAGGAGATGACCGGCTTGAATCACCCGCTTATTGGGCATGGCTCGCCTCCAGCGCGGATTCGATGCCCGCCGCATCGAAATACTCGCGCGCCACCCATGCCGCGGCCTCCGGCACCGCGCGCCGGACCGGATCGGACAATCCGGGACAGATTTCCGCAGGCAAGGGGCCGGTTTGGCAGGCCAGCACTCGCACTTCGACGCCGGTCTGCTGCTGCAATTCGCGCAGCAGGTTGGAGGTGGGCATCTGGTGCATGGAAAAATCGTCCAGTTTGACCGCGGGGATTTCGGCCGGGTCGATTTCGAACCACTCACCCGGCTCCCGCCCGAAATCCGCCGCGTCTAGAATCAGCAGCCGGCGCGGGCGCACGGGGCTGAGGCAAAGCGTGAACAGCAGCTTGCGCACACCCGTGCCGGCATCCAGGAGGCAAACGCCGCCGGGCACGTCGAAGCGCGTTTCGAGGTATTCGGCCAGCGCGCAGCCGAAGCCGTCATCGCCGAAGAGAACGTTGCCGCAGCCGAGGATCAGCGCCGGCTTCGAGCAAAAGTCGGGGATCGCGTCTTCTTCAATCGTTGGCATGACGGCCTCCGGCGCCGCGCGGCGCTAGTTTGCGAGCGAATCGAGCAAGCTGCCCTTCGCATCGAGGATGTCCAGCTTCACCGACAGCTTTCCATCCAGCCGGTGCGTGGCGCATGAAAAACACGGGTCATAAGCGCGGATGGTCATCTCGACCGTGTTCAATATCCCCTGATCGTATTTCCCGTCGTGGATCAGGCTTTTGGCGGCCTGCGTCACCGACAGGTTGATAGGAGCGTTGTTATGAGTGGTCCCGACGATAAGGTTCATGTTGGTGATCATGCCGTCGGCATCGGTCTCGTAATCGTGGATCAGCGTGCCGCGCGGCGCTTCCGTGCAACCTACTCCGCGCGCGGCGCGCGGGGTCACTTTCACGCGGGTCTCCAGGCTGGTGATGTCCGGATCGTCCAGCAGGCGGATGGCGTTCTCGGCGTTATAGAGCAGCTCGATCAGGCGGGCCCAATGATACAGCAGGGTGAGCTGCGCCGGGCGGCCGAACTTGCTCCGGAATTCCTCCAGCTCGGCTTGCGCCAGCGGGGTGTCGATGAAGTCGCAAACGTTGAGGCGAGCCAGGGTGTTGGCGCGGTACAGCCCCGGTGCGTTATCTTCCAGCGCGAAGCCGCCGCGCTTTTTGGCATACGGGAACTTCAAGTAGCTCCACGGCTCGATGTGTTCCCCGATAAATTCGGTATAGCGGTCATACGGAAAGTCTTCGAACGAGCCGTCGCTCGCCATCAGGCGCAGCTTTCCGTCATAAAGATTGAGAGCGCCGTTGGCTCTGACGGTTCCGATGAACCCGCTGGTAATCACGCCCAGCGACTTGACCACGTCGAGGTACTTGGGGAACACGTTCTCCTTGGCGAAGGCGATAGAGAACTTGGCCAGATCGAGCGCCTCATCGGCCATCTTGCGCAAGTGGTCGCGTTCGTCTTTTGCCAGCGGCTTGCTGAATCCGCCGGGAACCGCGGCTTGGGGGTGGATCGGCTTGCCCGCCAGGATCTCCAGCATTTTGGCGCACATGTGCCGCACGCGGACCACGCGCCGGGCCACCTCCGGCGCGGCCTGCAATACGCCGATGACGTTGCGCACCGAATAATCGGCATCCGGGCCCAACAGGAAGTCGGCCCCGGCTAGAAAATAGAAGTGCAGGATATGCTCTTCCATGTACGCGATGCTGTTGCACAGCTCGCGCAGCTTGGCCCCGGCGGGCGGCGGCTCGACCCCGAAGACAGCGTCGCAGGCCTTGGCCGCCGCCAGGTGATGCGACCACGGGCAGACGCCGCAAATGCGCGGGGTAATGCGCGGCATGTCTTCCACAGGCCGCCCTATGCAGAAGCGCTCGAACCCGCGCAACTCGATGACATTCACCCGGGCCCGGTTTACGTTGCCGGCATCATCCAGTTGGATGGTGATCTTGGCATGGCCCTCAATTCGCGTC
>DASWZP010000369.1:0-5967 GCA_036404395.1 Bryobacteraceae bacterium
GGTCTTGCCGGAGCCATTGCGTCCCAGCAGCCCGACCACTTCGCCCGGTTCCACGGAAAAAGTGACGCCGTCCAAAACCGGCACTCCCCTCTTGTACGACCTCGCGATTCCGTCAAACTCCAATACCGGGTTCATGATTCCTCCTTTTCGCGCCGCACGCCGCCGGCGGAAGCCGCGCGGCCGCTCGAGATTTCACGATCCGCCTCCCGCAGAATCTCCTCCGCGTCTTTGAAGCGCAGGCCGCCCAAATACGCTTCCGAGAGCAGCTTTCGGGCGGCGGCGCGCAGGCGCTCGCGCTGCTCGGCAGGCTTCACCTTCGGCGGCTGGGCGCAGACGAACGTGCCGCGGCCGCGCTGGGTCTCCACGTAACCGAGCAGTTCCAACTCGTCGTAAGCCTTCTTGACGGTGAGTGGAGCGACCACCAGTTGTTCGGCCAAATCGCGGTGACTGGTGAGCTTGTCACCGTGCCGCAGCCTTCCCCCGGCGATGGCTTCGACGATCTGCCGCATGATCTGCCGGTAGATGGGAAGCTCGTCGGAAGGATGGACGATCAACTGCATCATAGCGATATAGAACACTATATCACAGATGTGGTGGATTGCAAGGGTTTTTGAGGCGGGTCGTGCGGGATGGGAAGTCAGGAGACAGGAGCCAGAAGTCAGGAGTCGGGAGTCAGAATGGCGCTCGCGGCATCGCGAGCCAAAGTGGACTCATCCGTGTTCATTCGTGGCCAAAACGCTTTGTTGTTTTTCTTTAGGGGCAAGCTAAAGAGCTTGCTGAAAAACACCAAAAGCATCATGGCCACAGATAAACACAGATGAACACAGATTGAAAAGAATTGGTTTATCCGTGTTCATCTGTGTTTATCCGTGGCCCAAAGATGTTTCTTAGGACTTTTTCAGCAGCCTCTAAAGCGTGCCCTACCGCGGTTTCGATCCGGTGGCCAGGATGCTCTCGAAATACGGAGCTTCGGTTTCCCGGTGGACAATGGCGGTTTCCACGTGGCGGAAGCCGGCGTGTTTGAGGAAGCGCTCGAGATCGAGCTCGGTGAATCCGAGCCACAGATCGGCATACATCTCGCGGGCTTCCTCGAAGGTGTGACGATTCAAGTCGAGGATGGCGGCACGGCCGCCCGGCTTGAGGATTCGCCATGCTTCGGCGATGGCGCGCTGCGGGTGCGCCGCGTGGTGCAGCGCCTGGCTGAGGAAAGCCACATCGACCGTGCCGGTGCGTATAGGCACGTCTTCCAAATCGCCCAGGCGGTATTCCAGGTTGGCGATGCCGTTCTTGCGCGCGAGAGCGGCGCCGAATTCGACCATCTTCGGCGAGTTGTCGATGGCGATCACGCGCCGGGCGCGCTGCGCCATGAGCTGCGCGATGGTTCCTTCGCCCGCTCCCAGATCGGCGATGACCAGCGGCGGCATCAGGCTGAGGAGGGCTTCGGCGATTCCCTGCCAGGAGCGGCCGGGCACGTACTGGCGGCCGAACTTGCCCGCCAGCTCGTCGAAATAACGGCGCATCTTATCTTGCCGCTTGCGCAACACCAGGCGCAGGGCGGCGCGGTCCTGGGAGGCTTCGGGAATCTCGGCCGCGGCCTGGCGCAGGATGGCCACCAGGCCTGCGGGGGCATCCAGTTTGTAAAATGCGTTCTTGCCGGTGCGACGGTCGGCCACCAGGCCGGCCTGTTTCAACTGCGCCAGGTGGGTGGAAACCTGGCTTTGCGGCTTGCCGACAATGTCTTGCAGCTCGGCCACGGACAGCTCTTCCTGCTCGAGCAGCAGGAGCAGGCGCAGCCGGCCGGGATCGGCGGCCAGGCGCAAAGATTTCAGGATTGACGGCATACTTCGAATCGTCTAATATCAATGTATCAAGATTTCTTGATACGAGGAATTCAAAAAAATGAGCACAGCCATCCTGAACCAGAACGCGGTTGCCTACAAAGTCGCCGACATGTCGCTGGCCGAATGGGGCCGCAAGGAGATTTCCATCGCCGAGCAGGAGATGCCGGGGCTGATGGCCATCCGGCGGAAGTACGCGAAAGAAATGCCGCTGGCCGATGTGCGCATCACCGGCTCGCTGCACATGACCATACAGACCGCCGTGCTGATCGAGACGCTGGTGGAGCTGGGCGCCACGGTGCGCTGGGCAAGCTGCAATATTTTTTCGACGCAGGACCACGCCGCGGCCGCCATCGCCGCCGCCGGCGTCCCGGTGTTCGCCTGGAAGGGCGAGTCGCTGGAAGACTACTGGTGGTGCACCTATATGGCGCTCAGCCACGCGGGCGGCAAGGGACCGCAGTTGATCGTGGATGACGGCGGCGACGCCACGCTGCTGATCCACAAAGGATATGAACTCGAGAACGGCAGCAATTGGGTGAACACCGCTTCGGGAAGCCACGAAGAAGAAGTCATCAAGAACCTATTGAAAGAGGTTCGCGGCGAGAACGCGCGGCGCTGGCACGAAATCGTTGCGGAGTGGAGCGGCGTTTCCGAGGAGACCACCACCGGCGTGCACCGGCTGTACAAGATGCAGGAGGCGGGCCAACTGCTGGTGCCGGCGATCAATGTGAACGACTCGGTGACCAAGTCGAAATTCGACAATCTCTACGGCTGCCGCGAATCGCTGGCGGACGGCATCAAGCGCGCCACCGACGTGATGGTGGCGGGCAAAGTAGCGGTGGTGTGCGGCTACGGCGACGTGGGCAAAGGCTCGGCGCACTCGCTGCGCGGGATGGGCGCGCGCGTGGTGGTGACCGAGATCGACCCCATCAACGCGCTACAGGCCGCCATGGAAGGCTTCGAAGTGACCACCATCGAGGACACGCTGGGCCGCGGCGATATCTACGTCACCTGCACCGGCAACTGCGACATCATCACGCTGGAGCACATGAGCAAGATGAAGGACCAGGCCATCGTGTGCAACATCGGACACTTCGATAATGAGATCCAAGTCGACCGGCTGAACGGCTCCGGCGCGCAACGAACCAACATCAAGCCGCAAGTGGACATGTACACCTTCCCCAACGGCAACAGCATTTTCCTGCTGGCCGAGGGCCGGCTGGTCAACCTGGGCTGCGCCACGGGGCACCCCAGCTTCGTGATGAGCAACAGCTTTTCCAACCAGACGCTGGCGCAGCTCGATCTGTGGAAGAACCGCGATTCGTACAAGCCGGGTGTTTACACGCTGCCCAAGAAGCTGGATGAAGAGGTGGCGCGGCTGCACCTGGAAAAGATCGGCGTCAAGCTCACCACGCTGACGCCGAAGCAGGCCGAATATCTGGGCGTGGCGCCCGAGGGACCGTATAAACCGGAGCACTACCGCTATTAAGGCGCGTCCGGCTCCGCATGTTAAATTAGAGTGACAAACACCGCAGGAGAACAACCTTGTCAGACAATCAACGAAACCTGTTTACGTCGGAATCGGTGACCGAGGGCCACCCCGACAAGATCGCCGATCAAATTTCGGATGCCGTTTTGGACGCCGTTCTGGCGGAAGATCCCACCGGGCGGGTGGCGTGTGAGGTCCTGGTGACCACCGGCACCTGCATCGTGGCGGGAGAGATCACGACCAAGACTTACGTCGACGTGCAGCGCATCGCGCGCAGCACCATCGATTACGTGGGCTACAACGATGCCACTTACGGATTCGACGCCCACACCTGCGGCGTGCTCAACCTGATTCAGTCGCAATCGCCCGACATTTCGATGGGCGTGGATACGGGCGGCGCGGGCGACCAGGGGATGATGTTCGGCTACGCTTGTGACGAAACCCCGGAGCTGATGCCGCTGCCGATCATGATGGCGCACAAGCTGGTGCAACGCCTCTCGCAGGTGCGGCGCCAGGGCGTGCTGGACTTCCTGCGGCCGGATGGCAAGAGCCAGGTGAGCGTGGAATACGTGGGCGGCGTGCCGAAGCGCATCGAGGCGGTGGTGATTTCCACCCAGCACAGCGCGGACGTTTCGATTGAGGAACTGCGCCGCGAAGTGAAGAAGCACATCATCGACCCGGTGGTTCCCTCCGGCATGGTGGATTCCGAAACCAAGTACCACATCAACCCGACCGGGCGTTTCGTGGTGGGGGGACCGCACGGCGATACGGGCTTGACGGGCCGCAAGATTATTGTCGATACCTACGGCGGAATGGGCCGGCACGGCGGCGGCGCGTTCTCCGGCAAGGACCCGACCAAGGTGGACCGCTCGGCGTGCTATATGGCGCGGTACATCGCCAAGAACCTGGTGGCCTCGAAGCTGGCGACGCGGGTGGAAGTGCAGCTTGCCTACGCCATCGGCGTGGCGGAGCCGGTGTCGGTGAACGTGAATACGTTCGGCACGGGAGCGATCCCGGACGACCGATTTACCGAGCTGGTGCGCGAGAATTTCTCGTTGACGCCGCGCGGCATCATCGAGACCCTCAACCTGCGCCGTCCGATTTATCGCAAGACGGCAGCGTTCGGTCACTTTGGCCGTACCGAGGAAGGTTTCACCTGGGAAGTGGCGGACAAGGCCGAAGCGCTGAAGGAATCGGCAGCGGCGGTTCACGCGGTGACGCGGTAGATTTCCGGTAACGCCGGCGGTCTTTGCCGCCGGTGCCTTGCGGTGGCCCTCCACTCTCACGAAAACACCGGCGGCCAATAGACCGCCGGCGTTACGGATTTGCGCGGGCGGGCACGAATACGATGCGGGGCGGAGTTGCATTCATATCTACCAGCCAGACCGGGCCGGAGCCGGCATCGGTCAGGCGGAAGAATCTTCCCATGCGCGCCACTCCGGTGACAGCGCAGGAGCAGTCGAGCGCAGTTGGCCCAGTCATCGTTGGCAGATCGAAGCCGGCAAGATCGAAAACCCAGACTGACTTACTGCCACGCGCGGCGGCCAAGACCAGCTTGCCATCGGCGGAAAACACCAAGCCGGCGGGATCGGCAAAACCAGGTGCCGCGATTAACAGCTTTTGGCCTAATGACACGTCCGGAAAGACACCCAGCGATGGGCCCGCTCCGTTCAAGGCTGCGGCGGCGTGGGTGCCAGGCGCAAACGCAACAAAGACAGAACGCACGCCTTCCATCAGCACGCTGTTCGATCCGGACGCGCCCAGCAGGCGAAGCCGTCCCTCGGTCGCGACCAGCAGCCAGGCCCCATCGTCACTCACCGCCATGGCTTCCGGTGCGGCGCTGGCGGACGCGCGCTCCGGTTCTGTTGCCGACGGACCGAGTTGGGCGGTAAACGCCGCGACCGGAGCGTTCGGCAAACCGGTGAAGACCTGGACGCGGCCCGCGGCATAGACCGCGGCAGCCACGCCGGAAGGGCTGTACACCACCCGCGCCGGAGCGCTCGGCAAGCCATTCCACCAGACCTCGGTGGCGCTCTGGCCGCTCAGGCGAAACAAGTGCAACGACCCATCGTTGGCCGTGGCGATGGAGGAATCGAGCTGCGGCGAGACGGAGACGGCGCTTGCCGCCATCCCCAAGTCAAGCGCTCCGCCGAGCGTGGCGCCGCCCGGCACACCGGTGATGACCCGCAGGGCCGCGCCGTCGAATACGTATCCGGCGACGGGGCCGGAAACCTGCCGCTGCTGCCCATGGATCGCCAGCGCCGGTAGGCACACCAGAACTGCGGTTACATGTCTCAAAGTCGCCATAGCCTGTTACCAAAACCGCAAGGGGCTCTCCTTGCATAGTGCTGCCTGCGCCTGGATCTTCTCACCCGGAGGCCGATGTGCTCACCCAAGTCCCGCCAACTCCTTCGCCGTCAGGAAAACGTCCAGCAACATTTTCTCCGTGAGCTTGCCGGTGGAGGTGTTCTGCTGGCTCGGGTGGTATGAGCTCAGCAGGATGGGCAGCCCGGCGCCGGTGCGGAATTGGCGGTTGTGGCCGAACCCGAAAGCGGAGCGGCTGGAGATGGCGCCGCGCGTCTTGAGCAGGTCCAGGTAATTGTCGAAGGCGATCCGGCCCAGCGCCACCACCACCCGCAG
>DASWZP010000370.1:0-2683 GCA_036404395.1 Bryobacteraceae bacterium
CGGTCCGGGGCGCACCGCATCGGTCTCGGCCGCGATGGCGCGAAACGCTTGCGGGGCTTCCTCATTGGTGGCAATGCCGGCCAGCGTCATCCACGCCTGCGAGGCCCAGGAGACCTGGCGCTTGGGGCCGCTCGCAAACACCTTTCGCGACGGATCATAGAAGACGCTGCGCGCCGCGACCGTCATGCGGGCGATCAATCGCTCGTACTGGGCGGCGTCGCTCTCCGCCCCGCAGTGGCGCGCGAGTTCGGCCGCCCGGCGGAGCGAGAACACGAAAACCCCATGCATCGCGGCAGCGCGGTCGAGCGAGCCGCTCCAGTCGATGAAAACCCAACTGCGCGGCGGCGAGGCGAAAACTCCATCGGACCCCACATAGGCGGCGAGCAGGTCCATCTGCTTCCGAACGGCGGGCCACAAATCAGCGGCGGTATTCCAATCGCCGGTGGCTTTGGCGTAGTCCAGCACCGCCGCTGCGTACAACGCGGCGTAGTCGATGATGTACTCGTGCCCGCGATGAGCCTCGGGATCTTCGAACACACACGCGGGCACCAGGCCGTCCTCACGCGGGAATGCGGCGAACAGATACAGACACCGCTTGACCAGGTCGTCGTTACGGAAGGTCGCGTAATTCGTCAAAGCCTGTAAGCGAAGATCGCCGATCCACAGACGCCGGTCGCGCTTGGGGCCGTCCTCGAACACGGTCTGCATGCAGTCGCGCAAAGTGGCGACACTGACTTTGCCGATCTGCCGCAACAGCGCCGGCACGGTCTCCGGCAGGGGCGGTGGATCGGCTCCGGCGGTGGAAAGCGCGATGGCTTTCATCTGCGCGATGCGAACGGCGTAATTCGGAGAGGTATCGACGATTTCCAGCTTGACGTAGCGGAACGCATACCGGCGCGGCATCTCGACGATTGCCGGCAGCACGTCGATGTTGATCGTTTCGTCCTGTAGCCAGGCCCGGCTAAGACCGCCGTTGTACGGGTCGAGCGGTTGCGCAACCTCGGCTGGAATTTCTCCGAAGGTCAGCTTCAATCGAGCCGGTGAATCCACGCCGCGCCCCTCGCCCGCAATCGAGAAGGCAAAATGGCCGGTGAGATGGCGGCCGAAGTCGATGATGGCAGTGTCGCCGCGCCGCAGCAGGCGCTCGCTCAGGGCTGCAACCGGAGAGACTCGCTCCACGCGCCAGTGCAGAAATTCGGCAGCATCGGCGACCATTTTCACGATGCCGGCCGGAGACACCGGCGTCCGGTGAAGGCTCGGCTTCAGGCTCTCTGCTATGGCAAGCCAGCGCCGCTCGTTCGAAGAATCGGACGAAGCGGCAAGGGCCGGAGACACCGCCGCACAGCTCGCAGCTTTGACAAAATCACGACGATTCAAGGTAAGTGCCCCTTTCGAAAAGAGAGCCGCGACCGAAGGGAGCGGTCGCTGGCGATTGCCGATCCAACGCTGATGATAGCTGGAAAACGGTTTGGCAGGGCATGCTTTAGCTTGCCGAAAAACCAATGGCATGATGGGCCGCAGATAAACACAGATGAACACAGATTAAGGAGAATTGGCTTATCTGTGTTCATCGGTGTTCATCCGTTGCCCAAGACTGTTTTGTGGAACTTTTTCAGCAGCCTCTTTAGCTTGCCAACAGCTATACTGATCCGGTGCCGCAGCCACTCACCATCGAAGAAGCGCTAGCTCTGGCGCACGACCTGGCGCGGTCGGGCGATCTGACCGCCGCAGCCCAAATCTGCGTGAAGGTTTTGCAGGCGGCGCCGGACCAGCCGCAGGCGCTGCACTTGCTAGGGATGGCCGCCTTGCGGGACGGCCATCCGGGCGAGGCGATGGAGTTGCTGCGCAGGGCCGTGCGGAGCGATCCTCACTTCGCGACGGCGTCGAACGACCTGGGCAATCTGCTTGCGCTCGATGGCATGCTGGCCGAAGCAGCCGCCAGTTACCGCCGGGCGATCACGGAGGCGCCGGATTTCGCCGAGGCGCACAACAACCTGGGCAATCTGCTGCAAATGACCGGCGCACTCGAGGAAGCGGTGGCCCGCTATCGAACCGCAGTGGGCCTGCGGCCTGGCTACGCCGAGGCGTTCCGCAATTTGGGTAGCGCATTGCGCCGGCTCGGCAGGCCCGACGAGGCTGTGACGGCGCTCCGCACGGCGATCGAAATCGGTCCGCGGTTCACCGCGGCCATATCCCAATTGACGCGCCTGTTGCAAGAGCTGTGCGATTGGACCCAGTTGGACGATCTGACTGCGCAACTGATCGAGATTGTCGAATCGGAATCCGCGGCGGTGAATCCATTCGTGTTTCTGAGCCTGGACACCACACCGCGCCAGCAGTGGCTGTGCGCGAAACGCTGGGCGGCCGATCAATTGGGCGATACGGGCGCACGGCCCGCGGCGTCCCAAGGCAAGCGCTGCATCACGATCGGTTATTTGTCGGCGGACTTTCAGGAACATGCCACCGCGCACCTGACCGCGGAACTGTTTCAGTTGCACGACCGCGGGCGGTTTCGCGTGATCGGATATTCCTATGGGCGCGACGATGGCAGCGCGGCCCGCCGGCAATTGCGCGAGTCGTTCGACGGGTTCGTGGATCTGCTCGATTGTTCGCACGCTGAATCCGCCGCCAGGATACGGGCGGACGAGGTGGACATCCTGGTGGACCTGAAGGGTTACACGAC
>DASWZP010000371.1:0-6909 GCA_036404395.1 Bryobacteraceae bacterium
GCGGGGAGGACGGCAAGGCAAGCAAAGCCAGAAAGAGAGCGCCGGGTCGGAGGCGAAAAGGGACGTGCCTAGAGGACCGTCCGGTATTGGAGCCGAGTGCGGCCGGGATCGATATCGGCGCCAGAGAAATCTTTGTAGCCGTGCCTCCCGACCGGGACGAGAATCCGGTGCGAGTATTCGCCACCTTCACCGAAGACCTGGAACAGATGGCTGGGTGGCTGGCGAACTGTGGTATCACCACGGTGGCGATCGAGTCCACCGGGGTATATTGGATTCCGCTCTATGACGTGCTGGAGCGACAGGGCCTGAAACCCTGTTTGGTGGACGCCCGGAATATGAAGAACGTGCCGGTTGGCATGAATGCCAATGGCTGCAGTATCTGCATTCGGTGGGATTGCTGCGGGCGGCATTCCGGCCCGAAAGCGACGTTTGCGCAGTCCGGACATTGATGCGCCATCGCAGCGATCTGGCGGAAATGTCGCATCAGCATATTCAGCACATGCACAAGGCGCTCACCCAGATGAACGTGCAGATTCATCACGTCATCAGCGACATCACCGGCTTGACCGGGCTGTCGATTGTGGATGCCATTCTGGGCGGGCAGCGGGATCCGGTGGAGTTGGCGAAACTGCGCGACCCGCACATCCGAGCCAGTGAAGAGACCATCCGCAAATCGCTTGTCGGCAACTGGCGGCCCGAGCATCTCTTCACCCTGAAGCAGTCACGCGAGATCTACCGGCACTACCAGGAGCAGATCGCCGCCTGTGATGAAGAGATCGAAAAGTTGGTGACACGCTTCCCCCCTGGGGTGGACCCCGAGACACGGCCATTACCGCCGGACCGGAAGAAAGAACTGAGGAAGCGCAACCGGCGCAACCCGAAACTGAGCAGTACTACCGCAAAGCCGGCCTTCGACACGCGCATGGAGTCCTACAAATTGTTCGGCGTAGACGTGACGCAAATCCCGGGGCTGCTGCTGATGGTCTTCCGCCTGTTCAGCGAAGTGGGGAGAGACATGTCGAGGTGGCCGACGGCGGCGCACTTTGTATCCTGGCTGGGATTGTGCCCAGACAACGACATCAGTGGGGGACGGGTACTGTGGAGAGGCCGGCGAAAGGTGAAGAATCCGGCCGGCCAACTATTTCGTTTGGCCGCCTACGGCCTGCATCATAACCAAACCCCGATGGGAGACTACTTGCGCCGGATGAAAAGCAAGCTGGGGCCTGCGGCGGCCACTACCGCAACGGCTCACAAAATTGCGGTCATCTTCTACACGATGGTGAAGAACCAAGTGGAGTTCGACGCTACACTGTGGGCGCAACGCGACTCCGAGCGCGACAAGCGCGTCGAAGCCAAGCTCAAGCGACAGGCACACCAGCGAGGATACAAACTGGTCCCAATCGAGGAAAAGCCCGCCGCGATCGGGCCCTCGGCCGCATACGCGACTCATCTACAATAACCTTAAGGCCGCGCATGCCCCAGACACAACCGCAGACTTACCGCCCGGGGTTGCTTCGTCAACTCGGCTTCTTCAGCGCTACCGCGCTGGTGATCTCCAACATGGTGGGCACCGGCATCTTCGCCACCACCGGTTTCATGGCGGGCGATCTGGGCAGCGCCGCGCTGATCATCGGCTGCTGGACAGCCGGAGCTTTTTTCGCCTTCGCCGGCGCGCTGAGCTACTCGGAATTGGGCGTCAACTTTCCCAGCTCCGGCGGCGAGTATGTTTACCTGACCCACGCGTTTGGCCCGGAATGGGGATTCATGACCGGCTGGGTTTCCTTCTTCGCCGGCTTTTCGGCGCCGATTGCGGTCACGGCGCTCGCGTTCACAGAGTACCTCAGCCACTTTTCCCCGGCCATCGCGCAAGCCCACACGCCGATCGTGGTGGGATCGGGAATGTTCTCGCTTCACCTGGGACCGGCCCAAGCTGTAGCGTGCGGCCTGATCGCGGTTCTCACCATTCTCAACTGCCTGGGCGTGGGGCTCACCGCCAAGATTCAGAATTCGCTCACCACCACCAACCTCTGCGTGCTGGCAGGCTTCGTGGTGCTGGGACTGACTCTCGGAACGGGAGGCTGGAGCCACTTTTCGCAGCATGCCGTGCGCACGTCCACCGCATCCCTGCCGGCGCAGTTCGCCATCAGCCTGCTCTGGGTGATGTTCGGATACAGCGGCTGGAACGCGGCGACTTATGTGGCTGAAGAAGTGCACCGCCCGGAGCGCACGCTGCCGGCGGCGCTGGCGGTGGGCACTGCGCTGGTCGCCGTGCTCTACCTCGGGCTGAATGTGGTCTACATTTATTCGACGCCGCTCGAGCAGATGAAAGGCGTCATCAAGGTGGGCGCGCTGGCGGCCTCGAACCTGTTCGGGCCGGGCATCGCGGGCGTCTTCTCCGCGCTGATGGCGCTCTCCATCGTCGCCACGGTGAACGCCGAGCTGACCATCGGGCCGCGCGTCTATTACGCCATGGCCAAGAACCGCGCGTTCTTTCCAGCGGCCGCCAGAGTGCACCCGCGGTATCACACGCCGGTGATCGCCATTCTCAGCCAGGGCCTGTGCGCCATGCTGATGACGTTGACTTCGTTTCGCGACCTGCTGACTTACATCGGCATGAGCCTCACCATCTTCACCGTGCTTTCGGTCGCGGCGCTGATGGTCTTTCGGCGCCGGCGCCCCGGTTGGCAACGGCTGCGGGCGATCGACTTCGCTTACCCGCTGCTGCCGGTTTCGTATATTCTGGTAGGCGCGGGCATGGTGATCTTCGGCATTAAGGAAGCGACCGTCGCCTCGCTCACCGCGTTCGCCACCGTGGGCGTGGGCGCGCTGGTGTACCATTTCGCGCTCCGGCCGCGGCCGCTAGGATGAGCCCCGCCGGCATCGCCACCACCGAGCGGCCCACGCGGGTTCGCTACTGGGTGATCGTTTTCGCGGTCACGCTGGCGATCATCACTTATATCGATCGCGTTTCCATTTCCTACGCGGCGCTGTTCATCCGTCACGACCTGGGCCTCTCCCATTCTCAGTGGAGCTGGGTCTTCGGCGCCTTCGGGCTGGCTTACGCCCTGTTCGAAATGCCGGGCGGATATCTCGGCGACCGGATCGGCCCGCGCAGTGTGCTGCTGCGCATCGTGCTGTGGTGGTCGTTTTTCACCGCGGCCACCGGACGCGCGTGGAACCTGGCCTCGATCACCGCCACCCAATTCTTCTTCGGCGCCGGCGAGGCGGGCTGCTTTCCCAATCTGACGAAAACTTTCACCACCTGGCTGCCGGCGCGCGAAAAAGTGCGCGCGCAAGGAATCATGTGGCTGAGCGCGCGTTGGGGCGGCGCCTTCACCCCGCCGCTGGTGGCGATGGTGATGGGGTTCGTGGGATGGCGCAACGCCTTCGCCCTATTCGGCCTGATCGGCGTTCTCTGGGCGGTGTTGTTCTACCGCTGGTATCGCAACGATCCGCGGGACAACGCACGGCTGAACGATGCCGAGCGCCGCCTGCTGAGCCAAAGCGCTACGCTCGCCACCGGCCACGGCGACGTTCCGTGGCGCAGGCTGGTGCGTTCGCGCCAGGTGTGGATGCTCTGCTGGCAATATTTTTCGCTCTCCTACGGATGGTATTTCTACATCACCTGGCTTCCCACCTATCTGCGCGAAGCGCGCCATGTGCAAATCGCCGCCACGGCGTGGCTCGGCATCCTGCCGCTGTTCTTCGGTGGACTGGGCAATCCAGCGTCCGTGGTGGCGCTGGGCTGGCTGCGCCGGCGCAAGGTCAGCGTGACGCACGCCCGCCGCATCATGACCACCCTCGGCTTCGCCGGCGCGGCCGCATTCCTGGTCTTCTCGACTACCCGGACAGCCGCGCTGCCCGCCATGCTGGCCATCGCGATGGCGAGTTTCTGCAACGATCTGGTAATGCCCTGCGCGTGGGGCGCGGCGATGGATGTCGGCGGCAAGTTCGCCGGCACGGTTTCCGGCGCCATGAACATGTGGGGCAACTTCGCCGGCTTCGTGGCGCCCGTCGTAATCGGCCACATATTGGAGTGGACGCACAGCAACTGGAATCTGACGTTCTATGTTTCAGCCGGCGTGTACCTGACCGGCGTCATCTTCTGGATGCTGCTCGATCCGGTAACGCCGATAGAGCGGTAGCGTGGCGCGGGCTGTCAAGCCTGCTGTGTCGAGAGTCATCTCGACATTTCTTTTGTAAGAAACGTCGGCACGAATGCCGACGCTGCAGGCATCACTGCCCCGGATGGTGCACGGCCAAGCCGCGCCACGCAGCCTACTCGTACCGCAGCGCCACCAGCGGATCTACTTTCGCGGCACGGCGCGCGGGGAGCCAGCCGGAGGCCAGTGCAACGGCTGCCAGCACGCCCAGCACAATCGCCAGCGTGAGCGGGTCTGCCGGCTTGAGCCCGAAGAGCTTGCTCTGAATGAAGCGGGCGCAGGCCAGGCTGGCCGGGATGCCGATCACCAGACCGATCGCGATCAGCACCAGCGTCTCGCGCAGAATCATGCGGACCACGCTCGCGCCCTGCGCGCCCAGCGCCATGCGGATGCCGATTTCGTTGGTGCGGCGCGCGACCCCGTAGGAAAGCACGCCGTAAAGGCCGATCGAAGCCAGCAGCAAAGCCAGCGCGCCGAACGAGGCCGAAAGCTGCGCGATGATGCGCTCCTGGCGCAGGTTTTCGTCCAGCAGCGCTTCCATGGTTTTCGGCGTGTTCACCTCGATAGCCGGATCGAACGCCAGAATCGCTTTGCGCGACGCCTCGATCATCGGCGCCGGATCGCCCATGGTGCGGATCTCATAGTTCATGTCCGGCGAGTATCCGCCCAGCGGCTGCCGCGCGGACAGATAAAAGCGGCGGAAGATCTCGCGGCGGAGGCTGTGGGCGCGCGCATCGCGGGCCACGCCGACAATCACGAAGGTCTTGCGCGAATCGGGGAACTCATCGGTCACGTGCCTGCCGATGGGGTTCGCTTTGCCGAAGTAGAACTTGGCGAAGGTCTCGTTCACCACGCAGACGGATTCCGCGCTGGCCGTGTCCTGCGGCCCGATGTCGCGGCCCAGCAGCATCGGAATGCCGACGTTGGCGAAATAGGCGGGGCCGACTTGGTCGAACCGGCTGTGCAGGTCGGCGCGGTTTTTCGAAGTGTAGCCTTCCACGCTGATGAGGTCGCCCGATTCGCTGCCGCTGAACAATCCGTTATCCGAGTAAGTCACCGCGCGGACGCCCGGAATGCGCGCCAGGCTGTCGCGCACACCTTCATACGCCATTGGCAGCCGATCGCCCGAGTAACCCGCCGAGAGCAGGTCCGCGCCAACCACGATCAGCCGGTCCCGCGAGTAACCGAGATCGACGCTTTGCAAGTTGCGCAGCGTGCGCACGAACCAACCCGCGCCGATCAGCAGCATCACGGAGACGGCGATCTGCCCGATCACCAGGATCTTGCCCAGCCCGATGCGCGCGCTAGAGCCGCTGAGGCCGCGGCCAGCTTCCTTGAGCGTGCGGCTGACGTTGACCCGCGACGATTGCCACGCTGGCGCGAGTCCGAAAATCAGGCCGGTGAACAAACAGACGCCGGTGGTGAAGAGCAGGACCTTGAGGTCCGGGCGAACGTCGAGCGTCAGCGGAACGGGCCCGCTGGAAGCCAGGCGCATCAGCAGCTTCACGCCGGCGGCGGCAAACGCGACGCCGGCCAGGCCGCCGGCCGCGGCGAGCACCAGGCTTTCCACCAGGAACTGGCGCACGATGCGGGCCCGCCCGGCGCCCAGCGCAAGCCGCACGCCGATCTCTTTCTGGCGCGCCGTGGCGCGCGCCAGCAGCAGGTTGGCCACGTTGGCGCAGGCAATCAGCAGCACCAGCGCCACTACCGACATCAGCACGAACAGCGGGTCGGCGAAATCGCCGCGCAGGCTGGAAACGCCGGTCGCTGCGCCATGCAGCTTCAGGTTCTGTTTCAGAATATTCGGGTCGCTGCGGCTGAGCGCGGAGAATTCCTCCGCCACAATTTGCTTGAACACGATATCCACGTTAGCCTGCGCCTGCTGGCGGGTGACGCCGGGCTTGAGGCGGCCGATCACTTGCAGCCACATCACCTTTTCGGCGATGTGCCCGGGATCGTCCTGCAACCACATGCGGCCCGGCATCAATTGCGGCTGCATGTCGAGCGGAATCCAGACGTCTGGCGCGGCGCCGATCTGTTCGCCGTGAAAGTTCGGCGGCGTCACGCCGATCACGGTGAGATCGGCTTTGTCCAGGCGCATGCGCGCGCCGATGGCGGAAAACGCGCCGCCGAAACGGCGCTGCCAATAGTTGTAGCTGAGGACCGCGTATGGCGCGGACCCGGAGCCGCGTTCGTCGGCGGCCGAAAACGCGCGGCCCACTAGCGCATGAGCGCCCAGAACGGTGAAGTAGTTGCCGCTCACCAGGCGCGTGTGAACCTCTTCCGGCGGCGCGCCGTTGACGCTGGCGTTACCGTGGTCCAATTCGGCCTGCGCCGCCAGCACGCCCGAGAAGGCTTGTGTGCGGTCGCGCAGCCCCTCGAATTCGCGCGTGGAGAGAATGCCGCGTTCGCCGCCGCTGGTACCGATGTTGACGCCCGAATCGGTGGGATCGGTCAGTGCCACCAGTTCCTGCGGGTTCGGCACCGGCAGCATCTTCAAAATCACCGAATCGATGAGGCTGAAGATGGCCGTATTGGCGCCGATGCCCAGCGCGAGCGAAAGCACCGCTACCGCCGAGTAGCCGGGGCTCTTCGAGAGCATGCGAATGCCGTAAACAAGGTCCTGGCGCAACTCCGCAATGGTCATAGCGATTGGACGCTCCTCTTGCGCATCGGTTGGCCACGCGCAAGCCTCAAAGCATCCCCTGGCAGCCGTGGCGATGAACCGGTATACGGAGATCATACA
>DASWZP010000372.1:0-2842 GCA_036404395.1 Bryobacteraceae bacterium
TGGTGCGGCTGCCGTACGCGTCGTCCTGCGCGTAGGGGCCGAAAACCGAGCTGAGCAAAATGCGGGCGCCCGTGCCCTTGGGATGTTTGGTCATTTCAAAAGAGATTATTGAGTGCTAAACACCCTAATTATACCACCCGCACGGACGGGGTACTTGTGCAAAACGGAACACGGGCGCCAGGGTATACTAGATGAGGGACAACGCTTGGCCACCGCGACCAAACAACGATGGCGCGCCGCAGCGGTTGCGCGCGGGAAGGCGCGCTCGACGCGGCGCGTTGCCGCAGAATTCGCCGCTGGCTCTCTGGAGACGGAGCTATCGGCGATTGGGAGGGCAGTGCCGGCGAGAGAGTGGGCGAAGGTCCCCGCCGACTACTTCGCCCGGCTCGACCATTATCTCCGCCGCGCACCGAAAAAGAAGTGAGGCTGGTCTTCGCGGACACGCTGTACTGGGGCGCCGCACTTCATTCGCACGATCAATACCGCGCACAGGTAGTCCGCGTCCGGGAGGCGCTGGGAGAAATCGGCTTAGTTACGACCGACGAAGTGCTGACCGAGCTCTTGGACGGTTTGGCTCAGCGCGGCACGCATCTACGGCAGGCTGCCGTTCGTGCGGTGCGTAGGATACTGGACGACCGGCGCGTGACAGTTCATCCGCAATCGCGTGAGTCCTTCCTGACGGGCTTGCATTTGTATGAGCAGCGCTATGACAAGGGCTACAGTCTCGTGGACTGTATATCCATGACCACCATGCGCCGCCAGGGCATTTCGGAAGTCCTGACCAACGATCGCCATTTCACACAAGAGGGTTCACAGTAGTTCTTCGTTGAGGGAATCGAGGCCGGCCATACGATTTCCCACCGGCCTCGAAAATCCAGCGCGGCCGCTACCGGGTCAGCCGGAAGATCACCGTGATGGGGGCGATCACTTCCACCGGCTTGCCGTTGAGCAGGGTCGGCGAATAGACCCACTGGCGGACGGCCTCGAGCGCGGCGGGAACCAGCAGCGGGTTGCCGCTCAGCGCGTGCAGATCGCGAATCCGGCCGCCGGTGTCGATGATGCCTTCCAGTTCCACCGCTCCGGAGATGTGCGCCGCGATGGCCAACTGCGGATAGCGCGGCTCCACGCGATGAATGGGATGGGCCAGGCGAACGTCGCCGCCGGGCAAGCGTATGGGCTGGCTGGGCGTGGGTTGCACCGGCGTTACGGGTTTGACCTGCGGGCGAACCGGGACCAGAAGCGGGAGGTTGCCGAATCTGTCCAGCAGGCTTCCCAGACCTGGCCCATCGCCTACAGGAAAACCGTTGCCGAACCCGGTTGCAACAGCGGCGGGCGGGTCATCGATGATTGCCGCATGCTCGGGAGGAAGGGCTGGCAAACGCAACCCGACGTCGATGCGGAACGGACGCACGGGCACGACGCGCGCCGCGGTACGAGGCTGCGCGGCGGGTGCGGGCCGCAACGGAGGCCCGGGCGCCACCAGGGAGACCAGCATTTGCGCGTGCGGCAAAACATCCGGCCAAATGACCGGCGCCAGGCCGACCGCCAGTACCAGCAGCGCCTGGGCCGTCATCCCGGCGCAAGTGCTCCAGACGCGCTTGGGAGGATTGGTAAGAACCGCTGTTTCAAACATCGTCGTCGCTCCTTTCCCCTTGCGGGCACACCACGGGCGCGGCATCCCGAAGGGCGGGAACCCCTGATTTCAGCTTTCTTTGAGCCGCTTCCGCATTGCGCGCTCACCCCCATAGACACCACATCGCGAGCGGAAGTTCCGCGCGGTTCGGGTCACAATGGAGAGATGCAGTTGCCGCGGCATGTCAGCGAAGCCATCGAGGAGATTGCGGAGCGCACTCAGCGCGCCGGCGGGGCGGGTTTCGCGTCCCTGAAACGGGCCGCCGCGGAAATGTCGGATGCCTACCGCGCCGGCAAGGCCCCGCCGCGCCTCGCCGCCGCGGAGCGCACGGCCGCGTACCTGGTGACCCGCATGCCGGCCACTTACGCCGCGGCGCGCGCCGTGTTGCGGGAAACGCATCGCCTGCTGGGCGACCGCGAAATCTCGAGCGTGCTGGATATCGGCGCGGGCTCGGGGGCGGCGTCGCTGGCTGCGCTCGAAGAGTATCCCGCGGCGGCGATCACGCTGGTGGATCGCGATCGGGCGCTTCTCGAAGCCGCGCGCCAATGGCTGCCCCAGGCGCGCGCGACGGCGGAAGATGTGACGCGCATGGCGAGCTTGGAACCACACGATCTGGTGATTCTGGCCTACTCGGCTGGTGAAATGGCGCCGGCGCCGCTCAAGAAGCTGTCGCAGGCCGCGCGGGTGGCTCTGATCCTGATCGAACCGGGCACGCCGCGCGGTTTTGCCGTCATCCGCGCGGCGCGGTCGGAGCTGCTGGCCGCCGGCGCACACATGATTGCGCCATGCCCCTCTGCGGGCGCCTGCCCCGTCGTCGATCCCGATTGGTGCCACTTCGCGGCGCGCGTCGAGCGCTCCTCGCTGCATCGGCGCATCAAGGGCGCCGATCTCGGTTACGAGGACGAAAAGTACAGCTATGTGGCGCTGGCGCGCGAACCGGTCGCGCCTGCAACTTCGCGCATCGTCGGCCGCCCGCGCCATCATCCCGGCTTGATCGAGCTCGATACCTGCACGCCCGCCGGGCTGACTACCGTTTGCGCAAGCAAGCGCGAGCGCGACCGCTTCCGCGCCGCCCGCCACGCGGAGTGGGGCGCACCGGGGATATGATGGTTGGCGATGATTGACCGCGAACAGGCCTGGAACATACTGTGTGAGTTCACCAAGTCGGAAGGCTTGCGCAAGCACGCGCTGGCCGTGGAGACTTGCGTG
>DASWZP010000373.1:0-4100 GCA_036404395.1 Bryobacteraceae bacterium
AGGAGGGCTGCCGTGGCTTATCGTCCCGTTCACCGCCGCATCCGCGACACCTGGACCGCTCTGAAACGATGGTTCCAGCGCGCGGAACCCGAGGCGCCGGAGGATCCCTACGCCTATGTCGGCGCACCCAAGAAGCCGCGCGCGCCGCGCCGCAGCGCCGCCGCGAAAGCCGAGCCGTAGACTCGAGAATCCGCGTGTCCGGCCAAGAACCTATGACTAACTCCCTGGCAGCCATTACCGGCGCTTCGGCCGGCATCGGATCGGTGTTCGCGCGCAAACTGGCCGCGCAAGGTTACGATCTGCTGCTCATCGCGCGCCGTGGCGACCGGCTCGAGCAGCTTGCCGCGGAGCTGGAACGCGCCCACCAGATCCACGTGGAAGCTTGCATCGCGGACCTGTCGGTTGCGGAAGACATGGACCGCATCGCGGCTCGCCTCGCCGCCGAGCCGCGGCTCGACCTGCTGGTCAACAACGCCGGTTTCGGCGTCAAGGGCCGCTTTTGGGAAGCGCCGCTCGACGACCAGCTCAAAATGCATCGCCTCCACATCGGCGCCATCCTGCGGCTCACTCACGCCGCGCTGGCGGCCATGGTGGCGCGCGGGCGGGGCGCGATCGTCAACGTGGCTTCCGTGGCGGGCTTCACGCGCAGCCCCGGCAGCGTCAGTTACTGCGCCACCAAGGCCTGGTTGAATGCATTTACCGAAGGGCTTTACCTGGATTTGAAATCCGCGCGCTCGCCGGTAGTGGTGCAGGCGCTGTGCCCTGGCTTCACTTACAGCGAGTTCCACGATGTGGCGGGCGTGGACCGCGCCTCCATCCCCAAATCATTCTGGTTGAACGCCGAAGACGTGGTCGATGCGTCCCTGGCCGGCCTGCGCCAGCGCAAGCTCTTCGTCGTGCCTGGCTGGAAATACAAGCTGGTCGTGGCGCTGGTCAACCGCATCCCGGTGCGAATGCGGCTGGCATTCGAAGCCGGCGCCCCACACAACCGCGCCCGCATGCGGGAGCAAGGCAATCCGGATTAGTGCATGATCTCGAGGAATGTTCCGGTGGACGCGTCCACGAAAACCGAAAAGCCCGACGTGCTCACCGATTCTCCCCAGATCACGCGCCATGCCGGATGGGCCCATTTGCTCGACTTTTCCAGCAGGTAGATGACGGGCTGGCCGGGGTTCTTCTTCTCGAAGGCCTCCTCTTTGGCTTTGGCCGTGGCCAATGCGGCGTCGGTGTCGATTTTGACGTCCGCAATCAGGAAAGGCGTGGTCTCGCCGCGCGCGCTGGAGTAATTCTCTTCGCTGCCGGCGAACACACCCTTGTGGATGTTGGGCTCCTGGTCGACCGCGTACCAGGTGAACGCATGGGCCGAGGCCTTCTGCTCGGAGGTGAAAACGGCCTCCCATCCGGCGGACTTGCCGGGCTGGTCGGGCACGCCGTCCATGCGCACGCTGTCCATTTTCAGCACCGCTGCATCGGGCGCCCAGTTGCGCGCCACCTGGTACATCTTGAACAAGGCGCTCTGGCCGGTGACCGGTTCGGGCTTGGCTTCTTCTTTCTTGGCCGCTGCGGGCGGCGCGGGTTGTTCGGAGCAGCCGGCCAGAAGGAGGCCGGCGGCGATTATGGTAAGGAGAGGTTTCATGTGAAACAGCTATTTTACCCAATCGTCAGGGCCCGATGTTTCCTTTAGGGCCGGCATGAAATTCCCAGTTCAATCGCAGCCGACCGCTGGCACGGTTGTTTGGCAGGGGTCCCTATTCATACTTCAATGCCACCACCGGGTCGATGCGGGCGGCGCGCCAGGCGGGCACGCCGGCGGCGATCAACGCCACCAGGGCGAGCAACAGGGCCGCGCCCGCGTAGATAACGGGGTCGGCGGCCCTGATTCCGAACAGTTGCGATTCGATCAGCCGCGCGGCCGCCACCGCCCCGGCCAGGCCGATGACGATGCCGATTACGGCCAGGCGAATAGCGCCGAACAGGACCAGACGGAGCACGTCCGCCGGCACCGCGCCCAGCGCCATTCTCACGCCGATTTCTCCGGTGCGCCGCGCCACCGAGTAGGCCATGACGCCGTAGAGCCCGATGGCCGCCAGCAGGGTTGCCAGAATTCCGAACGCCGCCGACAGGATGGCGATCAGCCGCTCCGTGTACAGCGATTCGCGAATCCGCACCTCGACGGTCTTGATCTTGACCGCCGGCAGGTTGGGATCGGCCTCGCGCACAGCCTGCCGCAGCGCGGCGATGTTGCGCCCGGGATCGCCCGCGGCGCGCACGTAGAAAACCATATGGGTAGGTTTATCCCACTGCGGGTAGGGAGAGTAGATGGTCTCCTTGCCAGGGTCGCGGACATCGTCCCGGCTGTCGGCCACCACGCCGACAATTTCGCGATCCAGCTTGGGCGGCGTACTGGCACCGAATTGCAGCCGGCGGCCGATGGGGCTTGCGTTGCCGAGATAGCGTTTGACGAACGTCTCGTTGACGACAACCGCTTTCGGCGCCGCGGCGTCATCGCGATCGGTGAATTCGCGGCCGGCGCGCAGCGGGATGGCCAGCGCGGCGAAATAGCCGGGGCTGATGGCGACGCGGAGGGCGTCGGTCTCTTCATCCTGCCCGGCCCGGTAGCCTTCCACCGTGATGTTGCTGGTGGAAGCGCTGCCCGAAAAAGGTCCGCAGTCGGCCGCGGCGACACCCACGACGCCGGGAATGGAAGACAGGCGGGACTGGAGATCGCGATAAAAAGCCGCGGCGGCCGCAGCCTGTGGACGGTCGAGCGTAGCATTGACGCTGAACGACAGAAGCTGGCTCGAGCGGAATCCCAGGTGGGCATTCAGCAGGTTGGCCGCGCTCGAGCTGAACAAGCCGGCGCCCACCACCAGCAGTAATGACAGCGCGAGCTGCGCGGCCACCAGCGCCTGACGCAAGCGCGCGGGCCGGCCGCCGGAAGCGACATTGAGCGCCTGGTCTTTCAAAGTCGGCGCCAGGTCGGGGCGGGTCGCCTGCAAGGCCGGAAGCAGCGCGAAAAGCAGGCCGCAGGCGAGTGAAATGGCGAACGCGTAAAGCAGCAAATGCGTGTCCATGCTGGCGGTGAGCCACCCTCCCGCTTCATCGTGCGGCAGCACGCCGAGCAGCGCCGCGGTGCTCCAGTGTTCCACCACCAGGCCCGCCACGCCGCCCGCCAGAGCCAGCATGAGGCCTTCAAGCAGCAGTTGCCGCACCAGTGTCGAACGGCGCGCGCCCATCGCCAGGCGAATGGCGATTTCGCGCTGCCTGCCGGTTGAGCGCGCCACCATCAGGCCGGCCACGTTGGCGCAGGCGATCAGCAACACCAATCCCACCATGGCGACCAGCACGCGCAGCGGTTTTTCCCATTTGTCGCGCAGCTCGGCGATGCCCTGCGCGGCCGGGCGCAGCGTGGCTCGATGGTTGAGGAAGCGCTGGCGGTCTCGCTCATCGTGCATGGGGTCTCGCATCTCCGCTAGCTCGTTAACCAGGATGGCGTGGTAAGCCACGTCGCTGGCGGCCTGCGCGCGCGGCAGACCTTCGCCCGGTTTCAAACGCGCGAAGAGATCCAGCCAACGCATCCTTCGTTCGGACAGCACGTCGAAGTTGGGGATCAGCGACTGCTCCATGGTGAGCGGCACGAACAAGTCCGGCGAATTGCCCTGCGTCAACCCGTGGAATTTGGCTTCGACGACGCCCACCACCACGAACGGATGGCCGTTCAAAGCGACCGTCCGGTTCAGCATCGCCGGGTCGGCGCCGAATTGACTCGACCAGTAGGCGTGGCTCAGCATCACCACCGGATTCGAGCCCGGCGCGCCTTCGTCGGATGGCGCCAGGGTGCGCCCGATGGCAGCGCCGACGCCGAGGGTTTGGAAGTAATTGCCCGAAACCAAGTCGGCGCTGGCGGATTCCGTGGCCCCTTTCCAGGCCAGCCGCACGCGGGCGCCGGCGCGTGCCAGAATAGCGGAAAATGCCGCGTCGGTGGCGCGCAGATCGCGATAAAGAGGATAGGAGAAGACCGACTCGTAGTTGTCGCTGTTGGCGCCGCCGGGGGCGTTGTAATCGGTATGCAGCACCACCAGCGATTCCGGGTCGCGCAC
>DASWZP010000374.1:0-19825 GCA_036404395.1 Bryobacteraceae bacterium
GCGTAGTACTCCTTCAGCCGCCTTCGAAGATGATGAGTGTCTACGCGAACCACGGCATCGTGCTGCGGATCGAATTGGGCATCCCGGCCGAGCACATCGAGAGCGATGCCGTATTCCGTGATTTCACCAGCCTGCCCATCCAGTCGCTTTTCGCACAAGTACGTGAGTAGCTGCGAGAGCTTCGGCGAGCGGCGGAATGCCTCCGATGACAGCACAGCCGAAACTTCGGCTCTGCATTGGTCGTCGCTGGGGCCGCCCAAACCCACGCCCGTAGAGGATGTGGATGCCATGATTAGAGAATTTTACCACGTATTATTCTTTGGTCCGCCCAGGCGCGTCGAGCTCGCGTTGCGTAACCGCAATTAACGTGTGATTTAACGTGTGCGCTTCAGTTTTAACGCGGCTACTGCACCACCTTGATGGCTATGTAGAGCACTTCCTTTCCGGGCGTCACCTTCACCTGGTGGGGCATCCCGGCGGGGATGGTCAACACGTCGCCGGCGACCAGGTGGTGCTCTGAGCCATCCTTGATAGCGGTGCCACGGATTTCGGTGGGCGCGGAGTTGGTGGGGTTCACTAACGTGCCACCGGTGACCAGGTCGGCTTCGCCGCTTTCGACCACGAAGATGTCCGCCGCCTTCTGGTGAACTTCCGCTGTTCCGGTTTGCCGCCGCAGCACCATCGCGAAGTTGTAGATCCCCATGTTGGCGAGCTTCTGGCTGGCGATCCCTTGCGGACTCAGCTTGGCGGCAAGCTCCTTAGCGACCTGTTGGACAGTGTCCGCGCTCCACAGAGCGAAGCTGGGAGGTTCGGCCGCCACCGCTGAGGCGATGGCGAGTGAGAGTAGTATCGCAATCCATTTCATGCGGTCAAAGTTAACACGATGACGCGTGGAAGTATAGCGAGCACTCAACAGCCCGGCAGTTGGCAGTAGCGCGTTTACCGGCGCGGCAGCTTCAGTGCTCTTCCTCAGACGCGCGCTCGGCTTCGGCGGCGGCTTCGGGGCCGGCAGCTTGCGCCTCGGCGATCAGGCGTTCCGCCTCTTCGAGGCGTGCGCGAGGCACGCGAACGGAAACTCCCAGGTTCGGGTACGGCGAGCGGGAGAGGACGGCCGCAATTCCGGTGTTCGCGAGCACACCGCAAATCAGGTCGCCTTCCACTTCCGAATCCACCGCCGTCGAGGAGAAGACCGGCACCATGTCCAGTTCGTGAGAGACGTCGAGCGTGTTTTCGCTCGAAACCAGCTCTTCGTCATGCTCGGGATCTTGCGCCATGCCTCAAGGATATCGCAGAATGGGGAGTGGAGCCGCACTTAATTCGAGGCTCTCGCGGAGGCCGGCGCATGCCGGAAGAACCCATCGCTATGACGGAACAAGACGGGCAGTGCGAAGGTGTCAGCACCATCGCGTGGTTTTTGACCGGCGCCGCGATCGGCGTCACCGTGGCGGTGCTGTTCGCGCCCAAGAGCGGACGCGACACCCGCCGCTATCTCTCCGACAAAACGCAACAGGGCAAGGATGCCGTTGCGCACACCGGCTCCGACATCGTGGATGCCGGCCGCGACGTGTTCGAGCGCGGACGCAAGCTGGTGGAGGACGCCGCCGAGTTGTTCGAGCGCGGCCGCAAACTGGTGCGCGGGTAGGACGGACGATCGGTTTTTGTCGTCAAAGTCTCTACGGCGTTCGCCGGGGCCAATTCAGCCTATTGTTGCACGGCGGTATAGAGCGTCTGCGTCCCGGCGCTGCCGGCCAGATGGAACGTAATCGGCACCAGGTCATTGTCCGGCACTTCCGGCACTATGAAGTTAAACTGATACAGCCCGACCGACCCCGACGTCAAGCCGAAGTACTTCACCTGCGCCGCCGTTTGTGAGTATAGAATCTGCAAAGACGCGGAGAGCTGCGTGCTCCCGGCCGCAATCTGGCCCGCCGGTGTGTTCGGGACAACCGGTCCGAAGCCGATTCCGTAGATCACGATCTCCTCGCCGGGCTTGGCCGGCCGTGAAGTGACACCCGCGATCGCGCCGGTTGGCAGAACATAAGTCCCGTCGCCGAACTGCGCCACCACAAATTGATACCCGGCAACCTTGAACGACGGCGGAGCCAGCAGTCCCGGTTCGGTTGCGGCCACCGTGACGCTTACCGGCGCGCTGGTGACGTTCCCGCTCGAGACCGTCAGTTGCAACGAGCCTGGGCCGATGTTCGACGGCAACTGCGCGTTCACCTGGCCAGGCGGAATATAGTCGATGAACGCCGCCTGGCCTCCGATGCTCACCTGCACGCCGCCGAGCGAATCGGGCGCCGTGTTGCCGCTGAAATCCGTGAGGGCCCAGGTGCGCGTGGTGGGCGCCAGGTTCGATCCGTAAATCTCCACCCAGGTCCCTGGTGCGACGGAGGAAAAGGCGCCGAACGACCCCGCGGTGATCACGCCGGCGATCGTAGGCGGCCCTCCGGCGACGGTAAAGTTGGCCGTGACCGGGGTCAGGGCACCCACCGCCACCTGCACGCTTGCGCTTCCCGACTGCGAGCCGAGCGTCACCGTGGTGGAGGCGCGGCCGTTCGAATCGGTTGCCACGATGGCCGCCGCAACCGAAGCATTGGTCGGGCTGAACAGGACGTTCACGCCGGAAAGAGCCAGCGCGGCGTTATTGGCGTCGACCAGTTGCACCACCAGCGGTTGGGACAGCAGCGCGTTCGCATGGCCGCTTTGGTTGTTGCCGGAGGCAATCGAAACCGAATGGGGAACCGGGCCGGAATTCACATATACGTGGAAGGTGTAACTCACGCTGGTGCCGGCGATGGTCGCGGTCACGGTGCCATTGGTAGAGCCAAGCTGCGCAAGAACTCCGGTGGCTCCGGTGCCATCCGTAAGGCCTGCCGACGCTGAGGGGAGGGTGACGCCGCCAACCGCCGTGAAGACGACCTCGTAACCTGCCAGCGCCAGTCGGTTGCCGTTTGCATCGGCCAGGTGCACGTCCAGCGCTAAGGGAAGTGCGGAGCCCGCCGCACCGGATTGGAAGTCGCCGCCGTCCAGCGCCAGTTCGGAGACACCCACCTGGTTGACATTCAGGTTCAACTGGCTGAACCACGCGTCGCCGCAGCATGCTCCGCCACCATAAGCGGTATCGTTTCCTCCATACGTCTTTTGAAACGCGCCGCCGCTCACCTGGAAGTAATTAGAAAAAGTTAAACCGGTGAGATAGGCGAACCCCTTTGAGTCGGTCGCCATGGCTTGGACATTGTCGGTGAGCTCGCCACCAAACCACAGGCTCTCCAGGCGGCCGCCCGCCGTGTTTGGGTCGATGCGGATCACAAAGACGTTCGAGGCACTTCCGGTCGTCTTATAGGGAATCGGTGATCCCGGAGTCAAAAACGGGGCCTCGGAAAAGGTGTTTCCAGCGACAACGAAATTCCCTTGGGGGTCCAGGGCGCAGCTTTGCGCCCAGTCCTCGTCGCTGCCGCCGATGAAGCTCGAGTATGTCAGAGCGCTGGCGCCTGCGATGGCCGGGTTGATGCGTGCGATGAATCCGTCTGCGTCAATCAGGCTAGAGCTGGCCTCCGATTGCAACACGCCGGGCTCAGCCGCCTGCATCGCGGTCGGCGTGGTCGGCAGGTTCGAAAATGCCGCGCCGCAAAACACTACCTGCCCGAAAGGATCCAGAAACAGCTTGTTCACCGTTGAATTGCCGCCACCGGTGCCGTTAAAGAAAGTGGCGTAGGTCAAACCGGCTTTTCCGGATTGCGTGGTGTCAATCCGGGCGAGGTAAGCGCTTTTCGATATCCCCGTGTATGTCGTCTGGAACGTATTGCTCGTGGTGGGCATATCAGGTGAAGCAGTTGCCGCCCCGATCCACACGACGCCGGGTTTTTCGACCGCGATCGTGTAGCCCGCCTGCGAGACGCTGCCTCCCAGGTATGTCGCGTACAGCAGCTTTCCCGTGGGGTCGAAACGCACCACCTGAATGTCGTTGGCAGAGCTCTCGGCCGGTTGAATGGCAGTCGGAGTCCCCACCAGGTCCGTCGGCCCTACGGCGTGGCCGACTACATAAATGTCGCTGGCGGAATCGACCGCCACGTCATTAAACTCGTTTCCGAGTTTGCCGCCATAGTAGGTCGAAAAGATCAAGGTGCTGCCATTCGGCTCGAATTTCGTGACGAAGCCGTCCGGGCAGTAAACCGCCCCGCCACCCGTCTCTATGCAGTCGAGCCCGCCGGCGAGTTGCGACTGAACGGGATTCCGAAGAGGAAAATAGGTGCCGCTGGTTTCACCCACGACAACGATGTTGCCGCTCGAGTCTATGGCCAGGCCGTTCACGATGGTGAGACCAAGCGATACGTTATCGCCGAGGAAAATAGTGAAAAGAAGCTGAGTCTTACCTCCCGCAATAGGCGCGAACTTGGTTACGAAGCCGGTTTGGCGAATGTTCGGAGCTTGTCCGAAGCTGACAGTTCCCGGGAAATTCGCGGCGGCGGTGAAACCTCCCACGTAAATGTTGCCGGCCGTGTCGGTCGTGATCGTCTCACCGTAGTTCGCACCGTAGCCTCCCAGATAGGAGGTGTATTCGATCACCGGGTCGATCACCAGCGCGCGCGAGCGGTCGTATGGGCCGGTTTCAAACGAGACGGTGCGGTCGCGGTGAATTCGGAACCGGCCGCCGACTTCGCGCACGCCTTGCGCCGACTCCTGATAAATGCGCGGGCGGCGCCCGGTGAACCAGCCGTCGACGAGCAGATCGCCTGCGGCGTTCACCGACAGCTTCCTGGCGCCGTCGAAGCGCATGCGAATCCGGGAGGGGTCGGCGTTTGGCGCGATCAGAAAATCGTACTCGAAGGTCCTCTCCGATCCGCGAAACACCAGGTCCGTGCCCTGGTAAACGCCGCTGTAGCGCACTTTGCCGTAGTTCGGGACGCCGGTCCTCCACTAGTTGTGATCGCTTCCCAGAAAGTAGCTGGAAGTCGACGGCAGCAACTCCTCGCCCAGCGGTTCCACGTGTTGTGCGCCCACCAGGGCGAGGCGGATCACGGGCCGGCCCGCAGTCGCAAACTCGATGCCCGCCGCAGTCAGCCGGAGCGAGCCCCTGGAGCCATTGGCCTGGTACTCACCAGCCGCAACGCCCGGTTCGAACAAAACCGGACGCACCAGTCCGGCCGGCGGCGCGGCATTGAGGACGGCGCAAACGGCGCAAAGGAAGGTGGACGTGATCAACATCTTTCGCATAAGCGAGTTTCTCCATCGCGAATTTCGATCTATGGGCTACCGGGTGCTTGCCGGAGCGGCAGTGCGAGTGCACACAGAGACTGCGCGAAAAGACCGCCGAGTGCCTCACGGAAAAGGGAGAGAATCGCGCCTCGCGGATCTGGCGCCGCCCGCGCCACCGTCGGAGGCACGCGTAGCGTCGGAATATCCCGCCTGTGTTCCGTATCTTCCCCCTCCGAATGCGCCGCATCCCCAGATCACCCTCAACGAGCGCTTGTGATAAACATAACACAAACCCGGCGGTTTTGTACGCCAGAGGACACCCCCGTCGGTCAGGGCGTTTGGAAAAGGGGTCGGTGGCCTAAGAAGGTACGAGAATCGGTTGGCAGGCGAAAGCGCCTGCCCCACCCGCCTGCGAGCCCGTCAACCGCGAGGTGGGACAGGCGCTTGCGCCTGTCAACCCGCCGGTTTGGTCCGACTTGCCGGCGCCGCTCCAACGTCTACGCGACGCCGTCTTTGATGGAGATGACCTTGGCCAGCGGGGCGCGCTCGGCTAGATCCAGGATGCCGGCCAACTCCGCCTCCTGGATGGGCTTGGGAAGGACGAAACAGTTTTCCCCTTCGAAGTCGGTTGCCAGCTCGGCGTCATAACGGTCCGGCATCAAAACGAACGCGCCCACGCGGGGCCGCATGCGTTCGGACAGCTCCACCCAGTTCAAGCCGGGGGCATGCACCGAACAGAAGGCGACATCGATGCGGGCGCGGCCTGCCAGCTCGAGCGCCGTGTCTGCGTCGCTCACCGGTATCGCGCGCGCGCCGCTGCGCTCCAGCAGTGCCACCAACTGCCGTTCGACGGCGGCGTCGGGTTCGATCACCAGCGCCGTCATCTGCCGCGGAGCGTCCTCGGGACCGGCTGCGGCGGCGGCCGTGGAGCGTTCGCGCGCCGCCAGCGGCAGTTCCACCTCGAAGCGCGGCTCGGCGTCGTCCTTCTCGATCAATCGCACCTCGCCGCCGTGACCGGCCACCACGCTCTGCGTGAGCCCGAGCACAGCCGCGGTTTCCTCGGCGTTGCGCCACTCGCCCGGCGCCGAAAACGAAATCTCCACCAGCAGCCGTTTGGCGAGAACGCTGGTGCGAATGGTCAGCGTCTTCTCCGGCGCATCGGCCAGGGCTTGTTCCGCGTGCACCAGCAGATTCAGAAACACCTGTTCGAGTTGTCCGTGCGACCCCAGCACCTTGAGCGGCTCGCGGAAAACCAGGTCGCGCGCCCGAATGCCCGAAGCTTTCCAGTCGCCCTCGCGGAAATCGATCAGCCGCCGCAGCAGTTCGCCCACCGCAACCGGGCGCGCCTCCACCTGCTCGGAAGAGGCGAAGGTGACCAGCCGCGCCACCACCGAGGAAGCCTTTTGCGCCTCCACCCCGATGGCCGCCACTTCGCGTTCCCCCGGCGCATGCGACACCCGCTGCCTCGCCTGGTCCGCCAGTTCCCGAATGGATGCCAGCGGCGCTTCCAGTTCGTTCACGATGCTCGAAATCAGCCGGCCTACCGCCGCCAGTTTCTCGGTGCGGGAAAGCTGTTCCTGCACGGAGCGCTGATCGAGCATCCGCAGCGCTACGCCAACCTGGTTGCCGAGGTGCTGCGCCAGCGATTGCTCGGCGGCCGAAAAATCGCGCACGCGGTCGTCCTGGTCCAGCTCCAGCACGCCCACCACCTCGCCTTGTGCAATCATCGGGACGAACAGAAGCGACTTGAAATTCGTCCGCCCGTCGCCCCCCGATACCGGGAAAGGACTGCGGCTCACGTCCGGTATCGCCAGCAGGCTGCGGTAGTGGAAGCAGGCCACCGCCCCCGCTTGCGGACCGTCGGTTGGAGTAGAGAGCGAAATCGTCACCGGCTCGCCGGACCCGGCGCTCACCGCGTCGAGCTGCTTGGAGCTCCGGTCGTACCGGTACAGACGCACCCGCGTCACGCCCAATATCGCGGGCAAGGCATCGTCCAGCCGTTTCTGAACCTGCGCGGTGGATGCCGCGCTAAAAATCTCTTCTCCCAGTTGATACGTCTTTCTCAGCAGCTCCCGCTGACGGCGCATCCGCCGCTCGCGGGCAGCCATCAGCAGCGCCCCGCACCCCACGGCTAGTATCGCCGACAACACCGCCAGCGGCGACCACCACCACCCGGAAACCGCGGCGGCGACCACCGGCGGCTCGGTCGCCAGCAACTCGTAACCCCGGTTGTAGGGAGGCCTTCCGGCGGCGTACTGGAAGGCGACGCCCACGGCCTCGATTTCATCTCCAGGCTGCATCTGAGGCAACGCCGGGTAGAAACGCTCCTCCCGAACGGGGAAGAAAATCTTGTAGAAATCCTTGTCCGATCCGATCAGCAGGAAGGGGCCGGCGGTGGTAGAGCCTCGTCCGACCAGGCGTCCCTTCGTCCGCACCAACCTGCCGAACGCCGCAAACCGATGGAGATCATCGAGGGTCGACGTGGCTGCCTGGAACCCGGCTGCGCGCCGCAACTTTTTCAGGCGCCCCACGTCCACCATCACCATGCCGCCGAGGGTGATGACGCTTCCGCTGGCTTCCACCACATCCCCCGGAAGGAAATCGTCCAGCAGTGCCGAATTCACAGGTGTGTGCAGCGCCGCGCCCGAGGTGGCATCCTGGATGGTCAAAATCGTGTACTCGGGGAAATGAAATGGCGGTGCGTTTACGGCGCCGCGGATCGACACTTCCTGCCGCGCGTGCACCGCGCCGTAATCCCGCGGGGTGCGGGCGTTGAGCTCTGCAAGTGTCAGCGCAGTTTGCGCCAGGCCGCTTCGGGATGCCGGCAAGACCACCAGCAGGAGCGCTAAACCTCTCAAGACACGGGTTGTTGACCAGCGAGCCATGTTCCCAAATTCTCGCTTAAGAAATTATTGGCACAGATGTTAACATAGGGCAAGTTATCTTCCGTAGTTAATACTCCTACTATCCTCATTCCCGCATCGCGGGCCGCCTGG
This sequence comes from Bryobacteraceae bacterium, assembly GCA_036404395.1. GTDB lineage: Bacteria > Acidobacteriota > Terriglobia > Bryobacterales > Bryobacteraceae > Bog-375. Next base: position 8,196 of record DASWZP010000374.1, read on the forward strand.
ACCCCCGACTTCGAATCCTCAAAGACGATGCAGTTCGCCTCGGCAACCCCCAGCTTCTGTGACGCCTGTCGGTAGATCTCGGGGTCCGGTTTCGGCTTCCGCACCTGGTGGCCATCTACGATCACTTGAAAATACGGGCGTATGCCGCCTTGATCCAGCACCAGCGCCACATTTTCCGGTTCCGCGTTGGTGGCCACCGCCATGCGCGCGCCATCGTGCTCCCGCAGGAACGCCTTCAGGCCCGGCACCAGCATCTGCTCCACCCGGCCGGCAATCGTCTCGCGATACAGCCGCTCCTTGGCCGCGCCGCGGCGGGCCACTTCCTGGTCAGAGAGATGTTCGCCGAAGAAATCCCGCACAATCTCATCGTTGCGCTTGCCGTACATCCGCTCGAGCATCGCCTCGGTGGTCTCGAGGCCGAAGCTGCGATTGTATGCCGTCCAGACCTCCCGGTGTACGGGATTGGAATCGATCACCACTCCATCCATATCGAAGATCAGCGCCAGGCGCGGGTCGAGGCGGCCGCAGAAGCCCGCGGCGGTCACTGGGAATCGTCCTCGGTCCCGCCGCCAAGGCTCGCTTCGAGCCAGGCCAGGTAAGGGGCGGACGCCGCCACCACGGGCACCGCCAGCACCTCCGGCACTTCGTAGGAATGCGCCCGCTCCAGCGCGGCGCTGAGGGCCGCGAATTGCCGCCGCGCCGATTTGATTACCAGCAAGCACTCGCCGGCTGTCTCCACCGCGCCCTGCCAGCGGTAATAGCTGCGCACGTTCGGCACGATGCTGGCGCACGCCGCCAGACGCCGCTCCACCACCAGGCGGGCCAGCTTTTCGGCTTCTTCCTCGGAAGCGCAGGTGCTGAATACGACGATTTTGTCGGTCATGAAAAAAGTGCGTTGAAGAAATTCACCGCGGTGTTACTATTATCTTCCAGGGCACTGTTTGAATGAAAGCGCCGTTCAGTCGAACTGCATATATCGTGGTCTTCCTGATGGCCACCACGTACGCGGTGGCGACCCTCGGCGGAGCGCGCGGTATTCCCGCCGTGCGGGCCCGGCAAAAGCAAATCCAGCGCCTGGAAGACCGCAATGCCGAGTTGGCCCGCGAGATCGAGCGCAAGCGCGAACACATCCGCCGCCTGACCAACGACGCGTCCGAGCAGGAGCTCGAAATCCGCGACCGCTACAAGCTGGTCCATCCGGGGGATACGGTTTTTGTCACCGGCCAGCCGGACAAGAAATAAGCGGGATTGGTTCCGCTGCCTAAGGCGGCCGACGAAACCTGACAATCCATGGGCAAACGAATCATGATCGCCGTGGTAGGCGCGGGGCTGGGGTCGCTGGCCGGCCTGCTGGCTTCGTTCCTCGGCGCCGGCAACGCGGCGCTGATCGTCGGCGCGGTGTTGGGCGCCATCATCCCGCTGGTCGTGTTGGGCGCACCCGGCCGCTGATTTCGCTTCCCTCGGGGCCGCAAAAGAGGTAATGTAAATCCTCAGTAAGCGAAAAAACATGTTCTGCTCAAATTGCGGCTCTTCCATGGCCGATGGCACGGCCTACTGCCCAAGATGCGGCGCGGCGCAGCCGGCTGCCGCAGCGCCAGCGCCGCCAGCGCCGCCGGCCGCGGCGGCCGGTTCATACCCCGCGGTATTCGCCGCTGGATACGCCAGTTGGGGTAACCGCGCGGTCGGTTACCTCATCGACGCCCTCCTGGTGGGAGTCGGCATGGCAATCCTGTATTTCTTCGCCGCGGCGATGCTGGCCAGCATCGCCGGGCTGGCCGGCCACGGCGCCGGTTCCAGCATGTGCTGCATGTTCCTGCTCCTGTTTCCCGTCGCGACTTTGCTGGTCGGCCTCTATAACGGCGTGTACCTGGTTGCGCTGCGCGGTTACTCGATCGGGCAGGGCGTGGTGCACATCAAGGTGGTGGACGCGTCCGGCAACCTGCTCACGCAGGGGACTGCGTTCGTCCGCCTGGCAGTGCGCGTCGGGCTGTCGTTTGTGCCGTTCCTGCCTATGCTCGATATGCTCTGGCCTTTGTGGGATGAGCGGGGCCAGACGCTGCACGACAAGGCCGTGAACTGTTACGTGGTCAACAATCCGCAGGGGGTGTGATGGATTCGGCTGGTTCGCGGTCCCCTTTGGCGGCGGTGGTTGGCGTGACCATTCTGGCGGATGCCGCGCTGGCGCGCGTCGTGCTGTCCGCCGACCTGGAGCGCGTCTACTTCCTGGGCAAGCCGATTCTGATTGCCTGTGCTTTTCGCCGCTCGACCGGGCTGCCGTGCCCCACCTGCGGCCTCAGCCGCAGCACGGTGCTGGCATTGCATGGGAACTTGGGCGCCGCCTGGCACGCGATGCCGGCCGGGCCGGTTTTGGTTTTGGGCGCGCTGGGGATCGCGGTGGCTCTGCTCGGGTACGCGGTGTTACCGAGCGGGCGGCCGGCTGCGCGGGCAACCGCGCGGCGGTGGATCGCGCGCGGCGGTCTGGCCTACGGGGCTGCGGCTGTGGTACTGTGGCTGGGCGGGTGGACCGCGCAATTCCTGAACGCCTTGCATGGCGGGTTGGGAAAATAGGCTGCTCCTATCCAGCCTGATTTGGTGCGAGTTATTAAGGAGGATGTCTCATGCCGTTTTGTGCAAGCTGTGGTACTCAAGTTGAGGGAGCGTTCTGTCCCAAGTGCGGCGCTCCGGTGGGCACCGGCGCGGCTCCGCCGCCATCCGGCGCGCCACCCGTGGCGAGCGCTGCACCGATGGCGGATAACGCCGCTTCCGCGCTCTGCTATCTGCTGATACCGGCGATCGTGTTTCTGGTGATCGCGCCTTACAACCAGAACAAGACCGTCCGCTTCAACGCGTTTCAATCCATCTTTCTCTTCGTGGCCATGGTGGTCTGCTCCATCGCGCTCGGCATCGTGCTGGGGATCCTGCACATGTGGTTCATCGGCTTCGGCATCCACTCTCTCTACAGCCTGGCGTGCTTCGTGCTGTGGGTGTATCTGTTGATCACGACTTTCCAGGGGAAGACAACCGTTCTGCCGCTGATCGGTCCTCTCGCCCAACAGCAGGCGTAGGCTTTCGGTGGCGCACGCACTCGTGCGTGCCGTGTCGAGACTCTTATCGACACCCACTCGGGTGGGAAACCCTGCGCCGGCAGGAGTGCCGACGCGGCACGCACGAGTGCGTGCGCCACATTCGGAACCGGTCAGTTCTCCACCGGCATCTTCTCGGAGTGGTCGATCACCAGCAGATCCAGCGGGCCTTTTTTCTGCTCCAGTTTCAGCCCGAGATGTTCCTGGAGGGCGGTGAAGAGGCTCGCAACTTCGCTCTCGGGCGGATTGGCGCCCGGCGCGTCTCCGAAAACTCCAAAGAGCTACATGTGGTGCTGGAGGAGGGGGTCGAACCCTCATGGCCAGTGAAGGCCGCGGGATTTTGAGTCCCGTGCGTCTGCCAGTTCCGCCACTCCAGCAAGTGTTTGACTCATTTGAGTTTACCGCAGATTCGTGCCAGCCGCACTGTAATGGTTCTTGTAATGATGCGGTCGCGGGCGCCCTGGCGGCTGCGCCAAGATGAGACGCTGAAATCCTCCCGCAGCCACCATTCGTGTTCTAAGTACACCCGCTCGTAAATATGCTGACGTATTTCTGGCCGCTGACGGAGCCGGGCCGGGCGTGCCCGGCCCTTACGAATCCGTTGTAGGGGCAAGCGATGCCTCGCCCGCGGGTCGCGAGCTATCGTATATTGCGAAGTCGCGTACTACGGGATCAAGACAAGACTGAAGGCTGACAATCGGGGATTGGCGCGCTATACTAAGAGAGTATCGGCGAACCAAGGGAGTGGGCGAAAGCCCACTTTTTTGTTGGCAATCGGCGATTTCAAGGGAAATGCAGGACGACGTGGCATCTAAGATCGAAGCAATCGCCGTGCGCGTGGCGGCTTCCACGGGGCTGGAAGTGGTCGAGGTCGCGGTGAAAGGCGGCGGCGTGAGCCGCCTCGTTCGCATTTCCATCGACAAGCCCGAGGGCGTTACCCACGGCGATTGCGAGCTGGTTTCGCAGCAGGTGGGCACCATTCTGGATGTCGAGGATGTGATGCCGGGCGGCCGCTACACGCTGGAAGTCAGCTCTCCCGGAGTCGAGCGCAAGCTCGCCAAGCCAGGCGATTTTGTGCGCTTCCAGGGTAAGAAGATCAAAGTGGTGTTGCGCCAGCCGGTGGAGGGACGCCGCAACTGGGAAGGCACGCTGGCCGGTTTCGAGGATGGCCGCGTGACGCTGGAGACCGGCGGCCAGACGCCGCTGCGGGTTGCGCTGGACGAGATCCAGAAGGCCAACCTGAAGTTCGAGTGGTAAGCCCGCCGGGAGACCAAGAACCAGCAGAAATTTCTATTGCAAGAGCGAGGGCACTTTGGAAACCATCTTTCAATCCATCGAAATCTTGAGTAAGGAAAAAGGCATCGATCCGCAAATCGTCTTCGACGCAGTGAAGGACGCCATGCTGATCGCCGCCCGCAAGCACTACCGCACCAACGAAGACTATGTGGCGGAGATGGATCCGAAGACCGGCGCCATCCACCTGTTCGCGGTGAAGAAAGCGGTTGAGGCCGTGGAAGACCCCGTGCACGAAATGACGCTGGCGGAGGCGCGGCGCATCCAGCCGGACGCCGAAATCGGCGCGGAAATCCGCATTACGAAAAACACCGACCAGTTGGGCCGGATCTCCGCGCAGACGGCCAAACAGGTGATCCTCCAGAAAGTGCGCGAGGCCGAGCGCGAAACCGTCTACAACGAGTACTCGGGACGCGCCGGTGAGCTGGTCAATTGCACGGTGAAGCGGGTGGAAGGCCCCGAGTACGTTCTCGATCTCGGCAAGACGGAAGCAAAGCTGGCCAAGAAGGAGCAGTCGCGCCTGGAGAGTTACTCGGTGGGCGACCGCGTGCGCTGCGTGATCCGGCTGGTGGATAAGGCCAGCAAGGGCCCGGGCGTGCTGGTGTCGCGCGCCGCGCCCGAGCTGGTGATGCGCCTGTTCGAGCAGGAAGTCCCGGAAATCTACGATGGCACGGTGTCCATCAAGGGCTGCGCGCGCGAAGCCGGCGAGCGCACCAAAATCGCCGTGCAGAGCCGCGACCGCGACGTGGATAGCGTCGGTGCGTGCGTCGGCATGAAAGGCATGCGCGTGCAGTCCATCATCCGCGAGCTGCGTGGGGAAAAGATCGACATCATCGAATACTCCGAAGACCCGGTGGTGTTCGCCACCCACGCGCTGAGTCCCGCCAAGGTGAGCAAGATCAGCATCGTGGATGCGGTCGAGAAGCAGATGGAAGTGATCGTCGACGACTCGCAGCTTTCGCTCGCGATCGGCAAAAAGGGGCAGAACGTGCGCCTGGCCGCCAAGCTGCTGGGCTGGAAGATCGACATCAAGAGCGAGGAAGAAAAGCGGCAGGAAGTGGAGACGCAGATGGCCGCGATGGTGGCGCCGGGCGCGCCGGTCTCCGTGCTGATCGACTACGGGCTGGCGGAAAAAACGGTCGAGAAGCTGCTCGAAGCCGGCATCGGCACCATCGAGAAGCTGGGCGGCATGACGCCGGAACAGCTCGAGGAAATTGAGGGCGTCGGTCCGAAAGGCGTGGAGAAGATTTTCGAATGCGTCAACGCCTACTACGCCCAGTTCGAACAGCCGGCGGAAGCGGCCGGCGCGCAGTTGGCGGTGGAGGAAGAGGCCGCCGAACCGGCCGGGCTGGAGCCGGGCAGCGCAACAGAAGCTGCGGCGGCCATTGAATCGGAACCGGGCGCCGAAGCAGAAACGGTTGCGCCAATCGAAGAGGAGCCGGCCGGCGAAGCAGAAACGGCTGAACCAGGCGAGCCCGAGCCGGCTGACGCCTCGCCGGAGGGCGCGGCGCTGGAAGCGGCGGAATCGGAACAGTTTGATACGATAGAGGACGCGGGTTCCCCTACTCACAATCAGCCAGGGACGGGTCCTGAAGCCGGCCCCGGCGATGCCGGGGAGGGCGCCCCGAAGAATCATGGCGATTGAGGTGTGTCTTAAGCGGTAAGCGACGGTTGCTTTATCTATGAAGAAGATTCGCATCAACGAGCTGGCACGGGAGCTCGAAGTCAAGGCCCACGAGATCCTGGACCGGCTGCCCGAACTGGGCGTTGCCGAAAAGAAGACCCACTCCAGCTCCATCGATGAAGACGTGGCGATCAGGCTGCGCCGCTTGTTGGGCCATGAGGTTCCGGACCTGGAACCCGCGGCGGAGGCTCCGGCGGAGCAAGCCGAAGAAGCCGCGCCCGCGGCGGTGGAGACGCGACCCGGTGTGGCCGCCCCGGAATTTGCCGCGGAGCCGGAAGAAGCACGGACAGATGCGCCAACGCCGGCCGGCGAGGGACGCCCGGTCTCCGGCGGCGTGCCGATTCGCCCTCCGTTGGCTACCGGCAGGCCGATCCATCCGCCGATTGGGGTGCCCGGTCAGCCGGCTGCCGCGGCGGCGAGACCGGCGCCAGCGGCACCGGCGCCACCGGTTGCGGTAATCGCTCCTGGAAGATCGCCGGCGCTGCCGGTGAAGCCGATACCGGGAGCCGCTAACGCACCCCGGCCTGGCCAGATTCTGTCCGGCCCGCGCGCGCCGATGCCCGCTGCGCCGCCGGAGGTGGTGCGTCCGACGCCGGCCGGCCCGCGGCCGCCCTCGCCGCAGACCCCGCGTCCACAGGCTCCGGCGGAAGCTCGGAGCGGCGCGGTTGCGGCTTCTCCGGCACGGCCCTTGGCGGGCCAGCCAACGGCTCGCCCGGTGGTGCCACCGCGTCCCGATCTGGCGGCGAAATTGAGCGCGCCTCGCCCGGCGATGCCGGCACTGCCAGCAGCGCCGCGTCCGGGAGCGCCCCGCACCCAGGGCGCGCCCACGCCCGGTCAGCCGATTTACTGCGGACCGATACGCCCCGGCCAGCCGATGGTGGCCCGGCAGGGGCCGCGCACTGCCGCGCCGGCGGCCCGTCCCGGACCGCGTCCGCAGCATCCGACCACGCCGCGAGGGCCGCTTGGCCCAGGCATGGCTCCGCCGCCGGTGGATCAGCCGCGCGGCCGCTTCGACAAGCGCCCCACCCGCCAGCCGCGCGAACGCATCGAGGAGGAAAAAACCCTGCGGCCCGCCACGCGCCGCCAGACGGCCTCCGGTCCGCCGCCGATCAGCCGCGAAATCACCATCTCCGAGGGCATCACGCTCAAGGAACTCTCCGAGAAACTCGATATCAAAGCGGCCAGCATCATCACCAAGCTGGTGGATCGCGGCATTTTCGCCACCATCAACCAGACGCTGGATATGAAGCTGGCCACCGAAATCGCGCGCGATTTCGGCGCCTCCACGGCTACCGTGAGCTATGAAGAAGAGGCCATGCAGGCGGTGGAAGAGGCGGAAGAGACCAAGGATCTGGTGAGGCGCGCGCCGGTGGTGACCATCATGGGCCACGTCGATCACGGCAAGACGTCGCTGCTCGATGCCATCCGCGAAGCCAACGTGGCCGCGCGCGAGGCCGGCGGCATCACCCAGCATATCGGCGCCTATCAGGTGGAGATGAATGGCCGCAAGATCGTCTTCATCGATACGCCCGGCCATGAAGCCTTCACCCGCATGCGCGCGCGCGGCGCCAAGGTCACCGACATCGTCATTTTGGTGGTGGCGGCCGACGACGGCGTGATGCCGCAGACGCTCGAAGCGATCGACCACGCCAAGGCGGCGGGCGTACCGATCATCGTAGCTATCAACAAGATCGATAAGGCGGACGCGCAGCCCGAGCGGATCAAGCAGCAACTCGCCGACCGCGGCCTGCTGGCCGAGGATTGGGGCGGCGACACGGTGATGGTGCCCGTGTCCGCCAAGACTCACGAGAAGCTCGATCTGTTGCTCGAGATGATTCTGCTGGTGGCCGACATGCTGGACCTGAAAGCGAATCCGACGCGGCCCGCCATGGGCACCGTGCTCGAAGCCCAGCTCGACCGCGGCCGCGGGCCGGTGGCTACCGTGCTGGTGCGCAACGGCACGCTCGCCGTGGGGGATTTTTTCATCTGCGGCGCGGTATTCGGCAAGGTTCGCGCCATGATCAGCGATCGTGGCACGCAAATTCGCAAGGCCGAACCCGCCACGCCAGTGGAAGTGCTGGGGCTCGGCTCGCTGCCCGAAGTGGGCGACGACTTCCAGGTGGTGACCGACACCGCCAAGGCGCAGCAGATCGTCAAGTTCAGAGACCTTAAGGACCGCGAGGCGGCGCTGGCGAAATCCGCGCGGCTTACGCTGGATCAACTGCACAAGCAGATGGAAGCCGGCGAGATCAAGGAGTTGCCGATCATCCTCAAGGCCGACGTGGGCGGCTCCGCCGAGGTGCTGACCGAGGCGTTGCAGAAGCTCTCCAACGAGAAGGTGAAGGTGCGCGTGATCCGCGCCGGCGTGGGCGCGGTCAACGAAAGCGACGTGCTGCTGGCTTCGGCCTCGAACGCGGTCATCATCGGCTTTAACGTGCGGCCGGAGCGCGCCGCCTCCACGCTGGCCGAGCAGGAGAAGGTGGACATTCGCCTGCACACGATCATTTACAACCTGACCGACGAGATCAAGGCGGCCATGAGCGGCCTGCTGGAGCCGGTCTTCCGCGAGGTCTACAAGGGCAAGGCCGAGGTGCGCGAGACCTTCCGCATTTCCAAGGTCGGCAATGTGGCCGGGTGCCTGGTGCAGGATGGCACGATTCCGAGCCGCTCCGAAGTGCGCCTGCTGCGCGACAACGTGGTGGTGCACACCGGCAAAATCGCTTCCCTGCGCCGTTTCAAGGACGACGTGAGCGAGGTCAAGAGCGGGCAGGAATGCGGCATCACGCTCGAGAACTTCCCCGACGTCAAGCAGGGCGACATCATCGAGGCGTTCGTCACCGAGCGCGTCGCTACCGAGGTCTTTGCCTGATGCCATGGCTGCCGTCGGCGTGCTGACTCTGGAATTGCGGCTGGAGCACTCCCATTCGCTCAAGGACAAGCGTCACGTGGTGGAAGGCTTGAAAGCGCGCCTGCGCGCCAAGTTCAACGTGGCGGTGGCGGAAATCGATTACCAGGACCTGTGGCAGCGCGCCGCGGTGGCCGCCGTCACGGTGTCGAGCGACCACGCCAATGCCGAAAAAGTGCTCCGCTCGGTGGAAGACGAAGCCGCCTCACTGCTGGGCGGGGAACTGGCCGGCGCGACCGTGGAGTGGTTGGCATGAGATCACCCGGACCTTGGCTCTGGCCCACACACGCGAATGTAACACCGACCAGGCAAGCCCGGAGGGCGAAAGATAGTAGCCCAAGGCGTGAGCCTTGGGACTCGCAGGAACAGTTGGAAAGCCCCGGAACGGGGCGAAAGGCTCTCTCGCCGGGAGAATTCTCACGCCCCGTTCCGGGGCTGTGTTCGGGCTATTCGGACCCACGGCTTGCGCCGTGGGCTACTGTCTTTCGCCCTCCGGGCTTAAGAAATGAGCAGGGCGAACCGCTTCTTTGTGTCTATCTGATCCATCTGGTGCCCGAATGCCCAAGCCACGCGAGGCGCCATGGATGAACACCGCACACTTCGCGTTTCCGAAGCGCTGCGCGAGGAACTGAGCGAAATCATCGGTTTTGAAACCGAGGACCCGCGGCTGCTGGCGGTGGAAGTGACCGAAGTCCATGTCAGCCAGGATGGCCGTCACGCCAACGTACGCGTGGGGTTGCGCGGCAGCGAAAAAGAGCAGGACGCGTCGCTGGCAGCCCTCGATCACGCGGCCGGTTTTCTCCGCCATGAGCTGGCCAGCCGCCTGATTCTGCGCCACGTTCCCGAACTGCATTTTATGCGTGACAAGAACCAGGATGTGGAAAGCCGCATCGATTTTCTTCTCAAACGAGCTAAAAAATCTCGTGTCCGAACCGAAAAATAGCCCCAAAGTCAAACAAACTGTGGTAGTTTTGTTTCTGTTGGCGGGAGCCGTGCCCCTCGGCCGGGCGGACCAGCCGGAGTTGCTGCGGCTGGAAAAAAGCGCCGACGCGATGGGTTCGGCCTTCACGGTCGAGCTGTACGGATACGACCGTGTGAGGATGGAAGCGGCCGCCGATGCGGCTCTCGACGAAGCGCACCGGCTGGACGAGTTGCTTTCCAACTACCAGCCCGGGAGCGAATGGAGCCAGGTCAACCAGCACGCGGCCGAAAAGCCGATGAAGATTTCGACGGAGTTGTTCCAGTTGTTTTCAGCGTGCCTTGAGTACAGCCGGCAAAGTGAAGGAGCGTTCGATATTACGGTGGGCCCGCTGATGAAAGTCTGGGGCTTTTACAAAGGCACCGGACATTTGCCGCATCGCCCGGAAGTGCAGGCCGCGATGGCCCGCGTGGGCTACCGGCACTTGCACCTGGACGCGCAGGCGGGCACGGTCTGGTTCGACCGGCCCGGCGTGGAGCTCGATCCAGGCGGCATCGGCAAAGGTTACGCCGTCGACCGGATGGTGGACGTATTGAAGCGGAATGGAGTGACCACGGCGCTGGTGGCCGGCTCGGCCAGCAGCATCTACGGCATGGGCGCGCCGCCCGGACACCCGGAAGGCTGGGCGATCGATATCCGCGACCCGTGGCAGCATTCCAAGACGGTGGCGGAAGTGTTTCTCAAGGACATGTCGCTGTCCACTTCGGGCAGTTACGAGAAGTTCTTCCGGGCCGAAGGCCGCATCTATGCCCACATCATGGACCCGCGCACGGGTTACCCGGCGCAGGGCACCGTGTCGGTATCGGTGATGGCGCCGCGCACCATCGACAGCGAGGCGTGGGCCAAGCCCTACTTTGTGAATGGCCGCCGGTGGGCGGAGCAGCACAAGCCAAAAGATTTTCGCGTTTATTTTTGCCAAGACAGGACGGATCAACCATGCGCGTGGCTCCAATGACCAGCCGTTTTTTGGACGCCTGCCGCCGCCGGCCGACCGATGTGCGGCCGGTCTGGTTTATGCGGCAGGCCGGCCGCTACATGAAACAATACCGGCAGATTCGCGAAAAGCACGGCATCCTGGAAATCTGCAAACGGCCGGACCTGGCCTCGACCGTCACGCTGCAGCCAGTCGAGATTCTGGACGTGGACGCCGCCATCATCTTCGCCGACCTGCTGCTGCCGATCGAACCGATGGGCCTCAAGCTGCGGTACGACAAGGGATCGGGGCCGGTGATCGATAACCCGGTGCGCACTTCCGACGACGTGGATTCGCTTTCCACCGCCTATACCGACGACCTCGGCTACGTGGGCGAGGCCATCCAGAGCACGGTGCGGGCGTTGGCCGGCCGCGTGCCGGTAATCGGCTTCGTGGGCGCGCCCTTCACCATGGCCAGCTACATGATCGAAGGCGGCGCCTCGCGCAATTTCATCCGCACCAAGAAGCTGATGTACAGCGACGAAACGCTGTGGCGGCGGCTGATGGGGAAGATCGTGGACGTGCTGGCGCCATTTGCGCACCTGCAGGTGACCGCCGGCGCCCGGGCCATCCAGGTGTTCGATAGCTGGGTGGGCGCGCTCGGTTCGGACGATTACGTCCGGTACGCGGCGCCGTATTCGCGGGCGCTGATCGAGCGCATCCGGTCCACGGGCGTGCCGGTGATTCACTTCGGCACGGGCGCTTCGGGATTC
>DASWZP010000375.1:0-5263 GCA_036404395.1 Bryobacteraceae bacterium
CAGGCGATGAAGCTGCCGTGCTTGCCCCACTTGATCACCAGCGGTTTGCCGCACTTCGGGCAGATCTCGTCGGTGGGCTTTTCCATCCGCTTGATGTTGGTCATGTGCTCTTCGGCGTGCTTCAGGTCCTTGTCGAAGCGCTCATAAAACTCCTGCATGGCAACGCGCCAGTCGATCTTACCTTCCTCGATCTCGTCGAGCTCCTCTTCCATGCGCGCCGTGTAAGTCACATCGAAGATGTCGTCGAAGCTTTCCAGCAGCAGATCGGTCACCACCATACCGAGTTCGGTGGGAGTGAAGCGCCCGCCGTCCTTCTTCACGTACTCGCGCTCCTGGATGGTGGAGATGATCGAAGCGTAGGTGGAAGGCCGTCCCACGCCGTCGGATTCCAGGCGCTTCACCAGCGTCGCTTCGTTGTAGCGCGGCGGCGGCTCGGTGAAGTGCTGCTCGGGCCGGATAGCCTTGAAGCGCAAGCGTTCGCCTTCGGTCACCAGCGGGAGGCGGTGCTTCATCTCCTCGTCTTCCTCGTCGATCTGGTCCTTGCCTTCCTGGTAGACCTTGAGGAAGCCCTCGAACTTCAACACCGATCCGGTGGCGCGGAAGAGATAATCGTCGCCGTTCTTGCCCTTGGCGCTGACGTCGATGGTGGTCTGGTCGTAGAGCGCCGGCATCATCTGGCTGGCTACGAAACGGTTCCAGATCAGCCGGTACACTTTTCTTTCGTCTTCCTGCAAATACTTGTCCACCACCTCCGGCGCGTAGGCCATGGAAGTGGGACGAACCGCCTCGTGGGCGTCCTGCGCGCCCTTCTTGGACTTGTAGAAGTTCGCCGAATCCGGCAGGAACTCGCGGCCGTAGCGCTCGCCGATGAAATCGCGCACGTCTTTGACGGCATCGTCGGAAACGCGCGTGGAATCCGTGCGCATGTAAGTGATGAGGCCGACCGTATCTTTGCCGACTTCCACGCCTTCGTACAACCGCTGCGCCAGCATCATGGTGCGCTTCACGCTGAAGCGCAGCTTGCGCGACGATTCCTGCTGCAAGGTGGAAGTGATGAACGGCGCCACCGAGAAGCGCCGCTTCTCGCGCGTCGCAACCGATTGCACCGTGTACGCGGCGCCGTCGAGCGCCGACACCACGCCGTTGGCGGCTTCGGTCGAACCGATCTCGGCGATCTGGCCGTTGATGCGCGCCAGACGGGCGGTCAGCGCCGGCGGCTTCTTGGCAGCCAGATCGGCATCGATGGTCCAATATTCCTTGGCCTTGAAAGCGCGGATCTCGCGCTCGCGCTCCACGATCACCCGCAACGCCACCGTCTGCACGCGGCCGGCGGAGAGACCGCGCCGCACCTTGTCCCACAACAGCGGCGAAATCTTGTAGCCCACCAAGCGGTCGAGCACGCGGCGCGCCTGCTGCGCGTCCACCAGGTTCACATCCACCTGGCCCGGCTTTTCGAACGCCTTGGCGACCGCCTTCTTGGTGATCTCGTTGAACATCACGCGGTAGATGCGCGGCCCGTTCTTTTTCTCGGAGAGCTCTTCCTGGAGGTGGGAGCAGATGGCTTCGCCTTCGCGGTCCGGGTCGGCCGCCAGATACACATCCTTCACTTTCCTGGCGGCTTGTTTCAGTTCGGCGACGAGCTTTTTCTTGCCTTCGATGACTTCGTAGCGCGGCTCGAAACCGTGCTCCACGTCCACTGCCAGATCCCGCTTGGGTAGGTCCTTAATATGACCGAGCGAAGCCTTGACGATAAAGTCCTTGCCGAGGTATTTGTTGATAGTCTTCGCCTTGGCGGGCGATTCCACGATTACCAGAGCTCTTGCCATAGATGCCGTTCTTCAGAAAACAGTCTGTCCCCGCCACCCGAGAAAATGAATTTGCCGGGAACCCAGACTGTGCTACCACACTTTAACAAAGTTTTTGCCGGGAAGTTGCCTGACCAGCCCCATCATCTCCAGTTCGAACAGCGCTGCCAGGAGTTCGGAGGTCGAAGTGTCCTCTACCTTTGTCAACAGATCGTCCAGGTGCGTGGCGGCATCCACCTTGAGGGCTTCGAGCGTGCGGCGGGCAACCGGCCCCAGGTCGGGACCGGGTTCATTCGGATTAGATGCTTCGGGCGCCGCGGCGGTTTCGCCGCCCTCCACCAGAATGCGTTTGCGCCCTCTGTCAATTAGATGCCGGCGGGATTCAGCGGGCAGTTGGGAGACCACGTCGTTCCAATCCTGCACCAGGCGCGCGCCCTGCTTAATCAACAGGTTGGGGCACCAGCTCAACTTCGAAGTGATGTTGCCGGGAACCGCGAAAACCTCGCGGCCCTGATCCATCGCGAGGCGCGCCGTGATGGCCGAGCCGCTGTACTGCGCCCCTTCGACCACCAGCACTCCCAGGCTGATGCCGCTGATGACGCGATTGCGGATGGGGAAGTTCTGCGGGAACGCCGTGGTTCCCATGGGAAATTCGGAGACGATCAATCCCTTGCCCGCCAGGTCCGCCATCAGCCCGCGATTCTCCGAAGGGTAGACCACGTCCACGCCGCAGCCGAGCACCGCGATGGTGTCGCCGCCCGCCTGCAACGCGCCCTTGTGAGCCGCCGTATCGATGCCGCGCGCCGCGCCACTGGTGATGGCGAGGCCGGCGTGCGCCAGGTCCGAGGAGATCCGCTCGGCCACCGCGAGACCGTACGGCGTGGCACGGCGGGTTCCCACCACGGCGAGCGAAAGCGCGCTCAGCAATTCCACCCTCCCGCGCGCGAAGAGCACGATGGGAGGATCGAAGATCTCGCGCAGAGCCTGCGGATAGCGCGGGTCTCCGAGGGTGACGGCCACGGCGCCGGCCGCCGCCATCTTCTCCTGCTGTGCCACGCCGTCTTCAAATGTGCAGCCGCTCGAAATGGACTGCGCCACCGCGCCGCTCACGCCGGCGGCTTCGAGCTCGGTGCGCGAGGCGCGGAAAATGGCCGCGGGCGCGCGGAACCGGTCGAGCAGCTTGCCGGCGCCCCTGGCGCCCAGACCGGGTACCAGTTGCAATGCGAGCCAGTAGAGTTCTTCATCGCGGCTGATTACGGGAGGTGGCATGTGGGGGGCCGAGTTTCCGATCACGACGATAACAGCCGTGCAGAGAGCCGCGCAAGTGCGCTGGCCTCGCGCGGGCCGGGCATGCCCGGCCCCTACAGGTGGGTGGGGCGGGCGCATCCCGTCTACACTGGTAGCGAGCCCGATGAAACAGGAAGCTCGATTCTTCGACGGCAAAGAGCCGGTGCTGATCTACATCGCCAAGCGGCTCAAAGACGCGCTGAAGCTGGAAGGGCTGCTCACCGAAGCCGGCCTGGACTACGGCGTGGAAGCCGACGAATACCGCGGCGGCATCATCTTCGCCACTACGCGCACAGGAGCGTTCTTCTACGTGCTGCCGGAGTCGGAGCCCGCCGCGCTCGAAGTCATGCGCCGCGGCGGCTATAAGCCGTACATCGGCGCCGCCGCGACCAAGCCGCCGAGCTGACCCGCACTGCGCAAGCGACGCTTTGCCGGGCTGTGACACAATGGGGGAAAACCGTCCGCAATGGTAACCTTTCATCATGAGAATCTCGTGCGTTGCTCTTCTTCTGGGGTCGGCGGCGGCCTGCCTGGCGCAAAGCCGCGATGCGATGTTTGACAAGTTGGCCGACCGCTATTTCAGCGAGGTGGTTTTCCGCTACAGCCCGGAAGCGGGCACGCAGGCGGGCTTCCATCAGTACGATGCGCTGCTCGGTTCCGGCGCGCGCAGCGAAATTCAGGCTGAGACGGCCGCGCTGCGCGGATTCGAAGCCGAAGTTGCGGCGTTCGACGCGCACGGCATGTCCGCCTTCGCGGCGGCCGACCGCGAATTGCTGCTCAACCAGATCCGCGGCCAGCTTCTGGAGATCGAAACGATTCGCGGTTGGGAGAAGAATCCGGACCTTTATTCTTCCGGCGCGGCAGGCGTGATCTTCGTCATCATGAGCCGCAACTACGCTCCGGCGGCCGAGCGGCTGAAGTCCGTGATCGCGCGCGAGCGGCTGATTCCGCGGCTGTTCCAATCGGCGCGCGAGAACCTCGTCAACCCACCACGCGTCTACACCGAAGTTGCTCTGGAGCAGGTGCCGGGTATCGTCAGCTTCTTCCAAAACGACGTGCCGGCGGCGTTCAAACAGGTCACCGACCAAGCGCTCGCGGCCGAGTTTCATCAGACCAACCAGGCGGTGATCGACGCGCTCCAGGCGTATCAGACCTGGTTGAAGAACGACCTGCTGCCAAAGTCCACGGGCGATTTCCGAATCGGCGCCGAGAACTATCGCAAGAAGCTGCTGTATGACGAGATGGTGGATACGCCGCTCGACCGGCTGCTGGCGGTCGGCTATGAGAACCTGCGCCACAACCAGGAGTGGTTTCGCCGGGTAGCGGCCGAGATCGATCCGAAACGGACGCCGCAGCAGATACTCGAAGAACTCGAGAGCGACCACCCCGAGCCCGGCAAGCTGCTGGATACTTTCCGCGGTGTGCTGGGCGGCCTGCGCGAGTTCATCGAGCAGCACCACATCATCACCATCCCGTCGCCGGTGCCGCCGATCGTCGAAGAGACGCCAGCGTTCATGCGCGCGCTGACCTCGGCATCGATGGACACGCCCGGACCTTACGAAAACGTGGCCAAGGAAGCCTTTTTCAACGTCACGCTGCCGGACGCCGGCTGGCCCGCCAAGGACGTCGAGGAATACATGCAAGGCTTCAACCGGGGTACGATTATCAGCACGGCGGTGCACGAAGTTTTCCCCGGCCACTACATGCAATTCCTCTGGCTGAAGCAGGTGCCGACCAAGGTCCGCAAACTGTCCGGCTGCAGTTCCAACGCCGAGGGCTGGGCGCATTACACCGAGCAGATGATGCTCGACGAAGGCTACGGCAACGGCGACCGCAAGCTTCGCCTGGGCCAGTTACAGGACGCGCTGCTGCGCAATGCCCGTTTCATCGTGGGGATCGAGATGCACACCGGCCAGATGACCTTCGACGAAGCGGTGGAGTTCTTCGTGAAGGAAGGCTACCAGGTGCGGCCGGTGGCCGAGAAGGAAGCTAAGCGCGGCACCTCCGACCCGACTTACCTGGTCTACACACTGGGAAAATTGCAGATTCTGAAACTGCGCGAGGATTACAAAAAGAAGAAAGGCGCGCAATTCTCGCTACAGGAATTCCACGATTCGTTCATCAAGCAAGGCACGCCGCCGATCAAGATCGTGCGGCGGGCGATGCTGGGT
>DASWZP010000376.1:0-8810 GCA_036404395.1 Bryobacteraceae bacterium
CCCCACATTCCCGTACCCGATGAGTGCCAGCTTCAAACTTCGATTGTAAATCGTGGGGCCGGTCCCCGACCGGCCAACCCGGGCCGAGGGCGGGCACTGCACTGACCGCAGGCCTTTTTGACATCGCAATTTGCGATGTCAAGCGCGCGTCTGGCAACCGCAAGTAGCGTCCGCCCGCGCATTGTGGAGTAGAATCAAGAGTGAAGGAATGCCGGACACCGCGAAATTCGACCATCCATCCCAGATGCCTCCCCATCGGGAATCCCCGTGTGGCTCGAAGACCGACGCGCTCGCGTTAGCGAAACTGCTGGACGAGTGGATGCGCGGCGATGAAGCGGAGCAGCGGGAGACCTTCGAAGTCCTGCGCCGTTCCTTGGACGAAGATCGGCCCGAGGGCTACAAGCTCTTTTCATGAGCCTGATCGTTCTGCTGGATGCCGGCCCGCTTGGAATGATCACGAATCCGAAAAGTTCCCCCGAAAACGAGGCGTGTAAGAACTGGCTCGCGGGTCTTGCATACAACGGCATCGAGATCGTGATTCCTGAGATCGCGGATTACGAGGTGCGCCGCGAATTGCTCCGAGCCGGTAAGCAGAGAGGGATTGGCCGCCTGGACGCGTTGAAGGGCATGCTCGGATATGCGCCGATCACCACGCCAGTGATGCTCAAGGCCGCGGAGTTTTGGGCGTCGGCCCGAAAGATGGGGCGGCAATCAGCCGACGACGCCTCACTGGACGCCGATATGATCCTCGCCGCGCAGGCCGGGGCTCTCGTTCGCCCCGGCCACGAAACAGTGATCGCCACCATGAACGTCCGCCACTTGGCGTTGTTTGCGTCTGCGCGCATCTGGCGCGAAATTGGTTAGCGTCGGGCCCAGCCGCCCCGTCCCCTGCAGAGATTCCCTAAGAACTGCGCCCGTCCCCATGTGGGCCTGCACTCCCGGCGTGCGTCGAGCTCAGCCGCGGTTTGGCGCGGTCGAACAACGGAGGCAGCCGGGGATGAAGTGCGTTACATTGCGGTCATGACGATTTCGCGGAATGACCGAATCGCCGATCTTGCGGATGCCCTGAAGCGGATGACCGAGGATGTAGGCGAGCAAGCGGTCTGGCGCGTAGATATCAGTACCGAGAGCGAGCGGTACAACCACATCAACAACACGACATGGAAAGAACTGTTGGACCGCGGCCTGGTGAAGTGGTTTTGTCCCGGTTTTTGCCAGCTCACAACAGCCGGATGGCGGAAGGGCGTCCAGTTGCTCGGATGGGACAGGGGCCCGATGTTACAGGGAAAACTCTCCAAGCTTGCAGCAACGCTGAAGGATCAGGTCAAGGGACGCCATGACGAAGCCTACCTATATCTGCAACAGGCTGCCCAACTATCCGGCTTGAGCGAAGATCTCATCTGCAACATCGTTGAGGGCCGTCTTTTTGAGCATTCCTTCGGGTTCAAGGGGGCAAAACTGGATACCGACAACACAATTGTCATCCCAATAGATTTCGGAATGCCACCCCTGTGAAATCTCCGCGGCGATGGGCCGCGCGCAGACCCGCTTCCCTTAGACCGTCTTATCCCGCGCGTAACACAGATCGTTCAGCCCGCATTCGGCGCAGCGCGGGTTGCGCGCCACGCATAGGGCGCGGCCGTGCAGGATGATCTGGTGCGCAAACGAGATCCAGTGGTCCTGCGGAACGATCTTCATGAGATCCTGCTCCACTTTCACCGGATCGCTATTCTTGGTCAGGTCGAGCCGCTGCGCGATGCGGCTCACGTGCGTATCCACCACCACGCCAGCGGCGATGCCATAAGCCGTGCCCAGCACCACGTTGGCCGTCTTGCGCGCCGCGCCGGGTATGGTGAGCATCTCTTCCATCGTCTTCGGCACCGCGCCGCCGAATGCGCTCACCACGCGCCGGGCCGCGCCGACAATCGATTTCGCTTTGTTGTTGAAGAAGCCGGTGCTGCGGATATCCTGCGCCAGCGCCTCCGGGCGAACGGCGGCGAAATCGGCCGGCGTCGGGTACTTGGCAAACAGGCCGGGCGTCACCATATTGACCCGTTTATCCGTGCATTGCGCCGAAAGAATGGTCGCTACCAGCAGTTCCCACGGGCTGCGGTGCGTCAGCGCGCAGGTGGCGCCGGGATACATCTGGTCGAGGCGGCGCAGAATTTCCACTACCCGCGCGGCGCGCCCGGCTGCGTTGCGCGGCCGTTTCCCGTAAGCTCGTAGAATACGATGCGCGCTCGCCTTCTTCTTGCCGCCGCCGCGCTGGCCGCCTTTGGCGCTTCCCTTGTCTCCGGTTTTCACTTTGACGATTATGCCATTTTTGACGGCGCAAACCACGCCTCCGCGGCCGGCCTCGGCGCCCTCTTCGCCGTGCGGCAGACCCGCCCGCTCACCTATCTCACCTTCTGGTTGAACCGCGCCCTCGGCGGCCAGAATCCCATCGGGTATCACGCGATCAACCTGGCGCTGCACCTGGCCGCCGTGCTGCTGGCGTATGCGTGCCTGCTGCGGCTGATGGACCGGCGCGCCGCCTGGCTGGCCGCGGCCCTGTTTGCCGTGCATCCGCTACAAGCCGAGGCGGTCGATTACATCTGGGCGCGCGCCATTGTGCTGGCCGCCGTCTTCGTGTTCGCGTCGTTGCTCGCGTGGCTGGACGAGCGGCGCTGGCTGTCGGTCGCGCTGTTCGCGCTGGCGCTGCTGGCCAAGGAGGAATGCGCTGCGTTTCCGCTGGCGCTATGGCTGCTCGATGCGCGGCTGATTGGAAGAACCCGGGAAATGACCAGCTCGACCAACGACCGCTCCCTTACGGTCGCGGCTCCGAATGCGCATCCGAGCCCCTTCACGCCCTGGGCTCCGCTCGCCGCCATGCTTGCGCTATCGCTGGCCGCCGGTCTCCGAACCATTTATGCCGCCGCGGTGACGCCAGGCACGCAGGCGGGCGCGCAGGCCGGCATCTCGCCTCCGCATTACCTGTTGGCCGAAGGCGCCGTGCTCTGGCGTTACACGCACCTGTTCGCGTTTCCTTACGGGTTCACCGTGGATCCCGAGATTCACATTCCCGCCGCCTGGTTGGGCATCGCGGCGTGGCTGGCCATCGTTGCCGCGCTCGCCGCCCTGTGGCGCTGGCGCCGCGACCTCGCCATTTGGCTTACCGCCGCCGCGCTCCTGCTGCTGCCCAGTTCCTCCATCTTTCCCGCCGCGGACCTGGCGGCCGATCGCCGAATGTATCTCGCCATGCTGCCCCTCGCTGCCGCCGCCGCCCTGCTGCTCGCCCGTCTCCGCACGCGCGCGATCGCTCCGCTGGTCATCGCTGCATTGGTTCTGGTGAGCATCGGCCGCACCCAGGTCTGGGCCAGCGACGAATCGCTCTGGCGCGAAGCCGTGCGGCGCGCGCCGGACAAGCTGCGGCCGCGCATCCAGTTGTCCCGCAGCGTGGGAACCGGGGAAGCGCTGGCCCTGCTGGCCGAAGCCCGCCGCATCGCCCCCGATGATCCCGCCGTGGCCGCCGAAACCGGCCGCGTGCTGCTGGCTGCCGGCCGGCCAGCCGAGGCGCTGGCTCAATTCGGCCGCGCCCTGGCGCTCGCTCCGGGCGATGCCAACAATTACAACAACCGCGGTGTCGCCCTCCAGGCGCTTGGCCAAACCTCAGCCGCGCGCGCCGATTTTAAGCGTGCGCTCGAGCTCGATCCCGGCCTGGCCGCCGCGCGCGAAAACCTCAGGAAGCTGGCGCCGTGATCTGCACGTCGCTGGTCAGGTTCTGCCAGTCGGCCAGCTCGTAAATCTTCTTCTTGCCGGTCAGCGGCGCGGTGAGTTCCTTCGATTCGAGCCCTTTCAAACTGGTCGCGAACTCGAAGGTGCCCTGCGCGTCCTCTTCCGAGCGGCCCGTGCTGGCCCAAATGGTGACGTTGCCCGCCAGCCCGTTGAGCTCGGCTTCGGCATGGTTTGTCAGCACGAACTTCACCAGGACCTTGTCCTTGTTCTTCGGGTCTTCCAGGAACCGCACCGAGGAAACTTCGATGAACTTTTGTATCGCGCTGACCGCCGCACCCGGCTTGGCGCCCGGGCTCTCCTCCGCCGCCGTCGGCCTGGCCGGCTGCCCGCCGTGGAGACTGTTCACGATCCAATACATACCCGCCACCAAACCGACAATCACCACTGCCGATAGCACCGTGGCCAGCCAGATCGGCAACCCGAAAGACCCCGATTTCTGCGGCTGCCGCGGGAATGGCGCCGGCGCCGGGGGGGCGGGTGGACGCTCGGGCTCAATCGGCGGAGCCAGAGGCTTGATCTCGGGCGGCGCCTCCTGTGGGGCGACCGCCGCTGGTTCTCGGAGGGCCACCGTGGAAGGCGGCGGCGCCGCCGTCGCCACCGGCTGCGGCTTCCTCGTGCAGTCCGGACATTCCGTGTAGGCCGGAGGCACTTCGCGCCCGCATTGCGGGCAGATCCATGTAAACATTGTGGCTTGCCTTAATTCTACTGTAAACGAGTCGATGCACTCGCCGCCGAACCGGTTTCGAGAATTCCAGCGAAAGAATATAGCCGCCCCGCCGCCGCGCCATCGCGCCGAAACGAATGGAACTCCTCCGCGCGGCATTTGGTGCACAGGCCGGACATGTATATCCGCTGCCCGCCGACGCCCGCCGCTGCCAATTGGCTGCGCACCGTCTCCGCCAGGTCGATGTGCGCCCGCCCGTCCACGCCGAACCGCGCCGCCACTTCCGAGCCCACTTCGTAACAGCATTTGCCGATCGCCGGCCCGATGGCGGCGTGCAGGTCGCCGGCGCGGCTGCCGAACTGCGCGCCGAGCGCCACCACCGCCCTCTGCGCGATGCCTGCCACCGTGCCCCGCCATCCGGCGTGAACCGCGGCCACCGCGCGATGGCCCGGGTCCACCAGCAGCAGCGGGATGCAATCGGCCGTCTTCACCGCGACCACCGCGCCCGGCGTGTTTTCGAGCAGCGCATCGCCGATTCCCAGCACGCCCCAGCGCCCAGCGCCCGCCACGCACTCCGCCGAATGGACCTGCTTCAGCGTTGCCAGCCGCTCGAACCGCCCCGGTATATCCGCCTGCCGCGTTCCGAACCCGTGCATCAGCCACTCCATCTCGTCCAGCTCGGTCACGCGGTAAGTCTGATTGGAGTCAAGATAGTACATCGATCCTCGCGAAATCCTCTCCCTATGATATAGTGAAATCACTATATTCGCCAGCGATGACCAATGAAACACTTCTCAAGCCGGTGATATGGGTCGGATCAAGCCGTGAGGATTTGTGCGAGTTCCCTGAACCCGTACAGGATCACATGGGTTATGCCATGTATGTCGCCCAGCGGGGCGGCAAGCACCGGGACGCGAAGGTTCTGACCGGCTTCGGCGGGGCTGGAGTTGTCGAAGTCGTCAAGGACTATCGTGGCGACACGTTCCGCGCGGTTTACACCCTGCGGTATGCCGGGGCCATTTACGTACTTCACGCCTTTCAGAAGAAGTCGAAGACCGGGCGGGAGACGCCGCGCCGAGACATCGAGATGATAAGGCAACGGCTGCGCGAGGCCGAACAAATTGCAAAGGAGAGCAATCCATGAGAAACAAGGGTTACGAGACCGGTAGCGGCAATGTCTTCAAAGACATTGGTGTGCCGAATGCCGAAGAGCACTTCGTCAAGGCTCAACTGGTATTCAAAATTGACACAATCCTGAAAAAGCGGGGCATGAAACAGTTGGACGCCGCCAGTCTATTTGGTGTTCGTCAGCCCGACATTTCGAAGATGTTGCGCGGCGAATTCCGTCAGTTCTCCGTCGAACGTCTTCTTCGCTTCCTCGTGGCGCTGAATCAGGATGTCGAAATCGTCGTGAAGCCGCACCGTAGCCGGAACGGCGTTCCGGCCTTGCATGTGGCTTGATGCTACCTAACCCGCGCTCACCAGGAACACCGCCACTTCCGCCCGCAGATTCGGCATCAGGCCCACCTTGCGGTGTCCGGCGAGGAAGTAGCGCCGCTCCACGGTGAGCCCCTCCAGCGCGGCCAGCGCTTCGAAATCCTCCACCGTGAGGAAGTGAATGTTCGGCGAGTCGTACCATTCGTACGGGAACAGCTTGGTGCGCGGGGCGCGCCCGCTGGCCAGCATGGAAAGCCGGACCCGCCAGTGGCCGAAGTTGGGGAAGGCCACGATCCCTCGCCGCCCCACCCGCAGCATTTCGCGCAGCACCTTGCGCGGTTGTCGCGTTTCCTGCAAGGTCTGGCTGAGGATCACGTAATCGAAGGCTCGGTCGGGATAGTCGGCCAGCCCCTCGTCGATATCGCCTTGAAACACCGAAACCCCGCGCGCGATCGCGCGCCGCACTTTCTCGCCGGCGATCTCGACGCCGCGCGCATCCACGTTCTTGTTCGACGCCAGCCATTGCAGCAGTTCGCCCTCGCCGCAGCCCAGGTCCAGCACGCGCGCGCCGGGCGAGATGATGTCGCCGATGATGGCGTAATCGCTGCGCCCCAGCAACTCGCGGACGAATGCCTGCTTGGCCCCAACCGCGGTCATGCCGCTCGCTCCAGCGTGCTCGCCAGGAAGCCGCGGATCAGCTCGGTCTGCTCCGCCACGTCCACCAGAAAGGAATCGTGCCCGTAGTTGGAAGGCAGCTCGGCGTAGGCCACGTCGCAATTGCGCGCCCGCAGCGCGCGCACGATCTCCTGCGACTGGTAGCTCGGGTACAGCCAGTCCGAGCTGAAGCTGATCACCAGAAAGCGCGCCTGGGCCGGCGCCAGCGCCGCCGCCAGCGAACCCTGACCACCGGTCAGGTCGAAGTAATCCATCGCCTTGGTGATGTACAGATACGAGTTGGCGTCGAAGCGGCCGACGAACTGGCTGCCGCGGTAGCGCAGGTAGCTTTCCACTTCGAAATCCACTTCGAAATCGAAGCCGAAATTCTCCTTGCCGCGTAGCCGCCGGCCGAATTTTTCGCGCATCGAATCGTCGCTCATGTACGTGATGTGGCCCACCATCCGCGCCACCGCCAGGCCGCGCGCCGGCAGTTGCTTGCCGTAGTAGTCGCCGCCGTTCCAGTCCGGGTCGGCCATGATTGCTTGCCGCCCCACTTCGTTGAAGGCAATCTGCTGCGCGCTGTGGCGCGTGGTGGTGGCGATCGGAATCGCCGAAACCACGCGGTCCGGATACGCCACAGCCCATTCCAGCGCCTGCATACCCCCCATCGACCCGCCAGTGACCGTCAGCAGCCGCGGAATGCCGAGCTTATCGATCAGCATCTTCTCCAGGCGCACCATGTCGGAAATCGTGATCACCGGAAACGACATGCCGTAGGGGCAGCCGGTCGCCGGGTTGATCGAGGACGGCCCCGTCGTCCCGCGGCACCCGCCCAGCACGTTGCTCGATATCACGAAGTATCGATTGGTGTCGAACGCCTTGCCGGGGCCGATCATGTTGTCCCACCAGCCCGGCTTGCCGGTTTCCGGACTGATCCCGGCCGCGTGCGCATCGCCCGAAAAAGCGTGCAGAACCAGGATCGCGTTGGTCCGCGCCGCGTTCAACTGGCCGTACGTTTCGTAAGCCACGTCCACCGGCGCGAGCGTGGCGCCGCTGTCGAGCGCAATCGAATCGAAGCGGACAACACTGGCCTCAACGATCATGCGGGAGAGTTCTTATGATAGCAGAGCGGGGACTGACCTCTCTGTCCCCGGCCCACACCCCCCGGCCCCACACCGCGCAGGTCATTTCCCCTTCCGACCCTTGCCGGAAGATATGAACTTGTAAATTTGCGATCCCGCGCAAGCGCGCCGTCCACCAGCCCACGACTCCATCCAAGTGTATGTTTCTACACGGTAGAATCTATACTATTGCGCCGAAGCGATGGGATTTCCTGCGCTGTCAACCCCCTATAAATAGCCATTGCCGCTGCTTGCCCCTTCGCCGCGAACGACGTATCATCGTGGCAGATAACGTGCAATTCCGGTTGAGCTAACTCAGAAGGCTCGGCCGGCCTTAACTCGGGTCCAACGGTAATGCAGTCTGATGGAGGGTATATAAATGGCAACTAGTCCGGCGGTGATGGCGCCATCGCGCCCCATAGAAGATCCCCTGGCGCACTTGGCGCGCACCAATGTTGTAGAGTATCCCAAAGGTCAAACCATCTACAGTCAGCAGCAGCCTTCGCTGGCCGTCTATCTGGTGATCAGTGGCAAAGTCAAGGTCTCGCGATTGGCCGGCGATGGACGGCAGGTGGTGGTGGATATTTACCGGCCGGACGACTTATTCGGCGAGGCGGCGTTTCTGGACTCGCCGCCGCGGTCCGACCAGGCCGTCGCCATGGAAGACACGCGGCTGATGTCCTGGAGCTCGGCGGAAATCGAGGCGGCCATTGCCAAGCGGCCCCGCCTGGGCATGGCGCTGCTACAGATTCTGGTGCAGCGCACCGGCGACCTGACCCGCCGCGTGGAAAGCCTCTCGGTGGACAACATCGCGCGGCGGCTGGCGCGGTCGCTGCTCCGCTTTGCCGAACGCCTGGGAACCCAGGGACAGGACGGCACGGTGTCCATGCCGCCGTTCACCCACGAGCTGCTGGCGCAGTATGTCGGCACTTCGCGCGAGATCGTCACCCACTACATGAGCCAGTTCCGGCGCGAAGGATTGCTCCGCTACTCACGCGCCGCCATTGCGATCCATCGCGCCGCCCTCATCGCCTGGCTGAACGAAGCCCGCTAACTAACCAGGCCGCCGCCGTGGCGCGGGCTGTCAAGCCTGATGTGTCGAGAGTCGTCTCGACATTTCTTGGCTGGCAAGACTCTCGCGCCACGCTAAGCCCGAA
>DASWZP010000377.1:0-5528 GCA_036404395.1 Bryobacteraceae bacterium
AACGTGTTCGATGCGCGCGGCTTCTTCGCCACGGCGGCTCCGGTGAATCGGCAAAATGAATTCGGCGCGGCGGCGGGCGGGCCGGTCGCATTCCCGCATGTGTACAACGGACACAGCCGCACCTTCTTCTATTTCGTCTACAGCGGATTCCGCTACCAGCAATCGTCGTCGAATTCGCTGGTGAGCATTCCGCCGGTGGCTTTTCGCGACGGCAATTTCTCCTCTCTGGTGGGCAGCGGCGGCAAGCCGATTCTGATTTACGATCCTTCGACCAGCACGCTGACCTCGAGCGGAGCTTACACGCGCACGCCGTTTCCGGGCAACCAGATTCCGCAGCGCGATTTCAGCTCGGTTTCGTCGAAGATCGTCACGCTGCTGCCGCAACCGACCAACGGCGGCAATCTGAACAACTTTCTCGCGCTGAACGGGAACAGTTTCAGCCGCGATCAGGTGGATCTCAAAATCGATCACTCGTTCACTGACGCGAACCGGCTCAGCGGCTTCCTTTATGTAGGCAGGCAGACGCAGATCAATCCGGACACGCTCCCCGATCCCTTCACCAACGGGCTTAACAACGATTACGAATCGCGCTGGGCGCGGTTGAGCGACGATTGGACGCTGTCGCCAAATTCACTGAATCATGCAGCGTTCGGTTTCACGCGCGAGGCGCAGTTGTGGAACTCGCTGGCCGCCAACCAGAACTGGCCCAGCCAGATCGGCCTGACCGGCGTGCAAACGGGCGCGGGCAACGCCTTCCCGTACGTCACGTTCAACGACGGCTATGCGACCTGGGGCTCGACCAACGGCACCAAGACCGTGGGCGAACAAGTCAACAACGTGTTTCAGCTTGACGACAGCGTGGGCTGGGAGCGCGGCCGGCATAGCCTGAAATTCGGCGCCGATGCGCGCTGGCTCGAGACCAACGGCGCGGATTATTTCGGCTCGCAGGGCAACTTCGCGTTCAACACGCTGGAGACCGGGCTGCCCGGCAGTTCGTCCACCGGCAGCGCGTTCGCCAGCTTTCTGTTGGGCGACGTGCACCAGGGCCAGCTCAATCAGCTCACGCTGGTGCCGGGCATTCGCTACCGGTACCTGGCTGGGTTCGCGCAGGACGACTGGAAAATCAGCCGCACGCTGACGCTGAACCTGGGCCTGCGCTACGAGATCTACTTTCCGCGCTCGGAGGCGCACGAGAACCTGGCGAGCTTCGACCCAACGCTCGCCAATCCAGGCGCGGGCAACCTGCCGGGCGCCATCGAATTCCTCGGCACCGGCTCCGGCCGTAGCGGATTGACCAGCTTCGCCAACACCGACTACAAGAATCTCGGGCCGCGCGTGGGCCTCGCCTGGGCCGCCGCGCCGCGGACCACATTGCGCGGCGGCTACGGGATTTACTATGGACCAGGCAATGCCGATGCCGGTCTGCGGCAATCGCAGAGTTTCGGTTTCGGCTTCAACGCGTCGCCGGTATTCGCCAGCACGAACAACGGCGTCACACCAGCCTTCGATTGGGATAGCGGCTTTCCGCAGAACTACTCGCGGCCGCCCAATCTCACCCCTACCGTGGTGAACGGCTCAGCGACAGCGATGATCGGCACCGACGACGGCAGGCCGCCATACTCTCAGAACTGGAGCGTAGGAGTGCAGCATGAGCTGATTCCGAACCTGCTGCTCGAAGCCGATTACGTCGGCGTGAAAGGCACGCGCCTGGGAACCACTCTCATTCAGCCGAATGAGCTGAACCCCAGCTATCTGAGCTTGGGCAGCCTGCTCAGCGCGCCGGTGACTTCGGCGGCCGCGCAGGCGGCGGGCATTCCGATACCCTACCCCGGGTTCACCGGCTCCGTCGCGCAAGCGCTGCGGCCGTTCCCCCAGTATCTGACCATCACGAACCTCTCCAACCCCAATGGCGACTCGACCTACCACGCGCTGCAAATGAAAATGGAACGGCGCATCTCCCATGGGCTGACTGGCGTGGTGGCGTATGCGTGGTCGAAGACGCTCACTGATGCCGATATCGCGGCAGGCGGCGGGCCGGCGGGGCAGACATTTTACAACCGCGGATTGGAAAAAGCCGTCAGCGACACCGACGTACCGGAGGCGATTTCCATCAGCTTCCTGTACGATCTGCCGTTCGGTCCGGGCAAGCGATTCTTCCAGCGCGGCGGGCTGGGCAGGGTGATGGCGGGATGGACGCTCACCAATATCGATCAATACTGGGCGGGCACGCCCATCGTGCTGACCGCCAACAACACGCTGCCCCTTTTCAATTCCACGCTGCGGCCGAACGTGGTTTCGGGCGTGCCGCTCGAAATGAGCTACAGCAACTTCGATCCGGCGGCGGACCGTTACATCAATCCGGCGGCGTTCACTGTGCCCGCGGCGTTCACGCTCGGCAGCGCGGCGCGATCCTACGACAATTTGCGTGCGCCGTGGAATCTGAATGAGAGCGTGGGCGCGGTGAAGCGGACGGCGATTACCGAGCGGGTGACACTGATTTTCCGCGCCGAATTCTTCAACGTGTTCAACCGGGTAGTGTTCGGTGCGCCGGCGTCGAATATCAGCGCCGCCAATTTCGGCGTAGTCGGCAGCCAGTCCAACGCGCCACGGCAAGGGCAGATGGCGTTGCGGCTGGAATTCTGACTCGCGGGGCGCTATTGTTTTCGACAGGACCGCTCCCTTTGGTCGCGGCTCCGTTTGCATCCGATGGCGTTGCGACTGGCGAAATGATTTAAGCTAACCTCTTGGTCTGGGAGGCTTCCGATGCGTCGAAGAGATTTTCTGCCCACGCTGGCGTTGACGGCCGCGGCCGCGCAGACGCCCGCGCCGTCGGCCGGCAAGGGCCGGCTGAAACAATGCGTGACGCGCGGAGTGTTTGCGCGAGACATGAGCTTCGAAGACACCTGCCGGACCGCCGCGCGCCTGGGCCTGAAGGGCTACGACCTGGAGGGTCCCGAACAGTGGCCGATGCTGAAGAGGTACGGCCTGGTGCCGACCATGTGGCCGCCGGGGCCAGGCGGCACTATTTCGAATGCGCTGAATCGCGCCGAAAATCACGCGGCGCTCGAAAAGGCAATGCACCAGGCGCTCGATGACGCGGCGGCCAACGGCGTTCCCAGCATCATCACTTTTAGCGGCAACCGCGCGGGGCTGGCCGACGCCGAGGGCGCGGACAACTGCGTGGCCTTCCTGAACCGCGTCAAGGCGCACGCCGAAGACAAAGGCGTCAATATCTGCATGGAGTTGCTGAACAGCAAGGTCAATCACAAGGACTACATGTTCGACCACATCGCCTGGGGCGTGGACGTGATGAAGCGGGTCAACTCGCCGCGGGTGAAGATCCTGTTCGACATCTACCACTCACAGATCATGGATGGCGATATTGTGCGCAACATCCGCGACTACCACCAGTGGATCGGCCACTTCCACACCGGGGGCAATCCGGGCCGGCACGAGATCGATGAAACCCAGGAACTCAATTACCGGTTCATCGCGCAGGCGATCGCGGAGCTGGGCTTCTCCGGATATATTGCGCACGAGTACACGCCGGCGCCGGGACGCGACGCCATCGCCAGTCTGCAACAGGCGGTGCGCATTTTCGACGTGTGAGCCGGGCTTCCCGGCGTGCGGCTAACGTTATACACTGGGCGAATGAAATACTCCCGCAGAGATGTTGCCCTCCTGCTGCCGGCGCTGGCGGCCGCCGCTCAGGCGCAAGACAAAAGCAGCGCCAAGAAGGAAGACACTAAGCTCGTCGAATCGCGCGTCTACCGTTACGGCGAACTGCCGGTGAAGACCAACGGGACAAACCAAACGCGCCAGGTTTTCGACGGCGCGACGCACACTGGCTATCACGTCGACCTGCACCTGACTGACCTCGGCCCGGGCATGGCGCCGCACCCTCCGCACAAGCACTCGCACGAAGAAGTGGTGATGCTCGAATCCGGCCAGCTCGATGTGACGTTGGGATCGGTCACCACGCGGGTGGAAGCCGGTTCGGTGGTGTGGGCCGCCTCCAACTTGGAACATGGATGGCGCAACCCCGGACCCGGCCGGGCGCAGTATTTCGTGATGGCATTGGGCCGCGAAGGGGAATAAGCTGACGCGCTACCCGGCCGGGATCACGTGCACCGAAGTCGTCTTGACGATGGCCGCGAGCGTTTCGCCGGGCAGCAGATTGAGATCGGCGGCGGATTGCGCGGTGACCAGCGCCACCAGCGGAAAACCGCAATCCATCTCGATGCGCGCGAGAGCGCCTTCGATGGAGATGGCGCGCACCACGCCGGTGAGCCGGTTGCGCTGCGTGGAAGAGCCCGCCGAATCGCGGGTGAGCGCCACGTCCTCGGCGCGGATTGACGCCAGCACCGATCCGCTTTCGCCGCCATCCAGGCACTCGAGCGCGGCGCTGCCGACGCGCAAATGCAGCAGCCCAGCCGTGCGCGACACGATTTCCGCGGGCAGAATATTTTCCACTCCCACCGCTTCGGCCACTTGCGCCGTGGCCGGGCGAGCGAAGACTTCGCGCACCGGACCGGTTTGCAGGATGCGGCCCTCCACCATCACCGCCATCCAATCGGCCAGCGCGATGGCCTCGGTGCGGTCGTGAGTGACGACGATGCTGGGCACGCCGGCTCCTGCGAGCAGCCCGCGCAGCTCACGGCGGGTTCGGATGCGGGCCGCTGCATCGAGCGAAGAAAGCGGTTCGTCGAGCAACAGCAGATCCGGCGAGGCGGCCAGCGCGCGCGCCAGCGCCACGCGCTGCTGTTCGCCGCCCGAAATGGCGCGTGGCAACCGCCCGGCGAGTGCGCCGAGGCCGAAGCGTTCCATCATGCCCGCGGCGGCTTGCGCGGAAGCGGCGAAAGCCACGTTGCGCTCCACCGTCAGGTGCGGGAACAGCGCGTAGTGCTGAAACACCAGGCCCGCACGGCGCTGCTGCGGCTCAAGCCAGATGCCGCGCCCGGTGTCGCACCAGGTCCGATCGCGGAAAACGATCTTTCCGGCATCGGGGCGTTCGAGGCCCGCCAACAGGCGCAGGAGCGTGGTTTTTCCCGCGCCCGAAGGACCGAAGAGAACCGTCACCGGCGCCCGATCGAGCGGCAGAGCCAGCGCGGCATCGAGGCGAAAGCCTCCCGGCAGCGCACAGCGGCAATCGGCGGTCAGTGTGGCGGCCATAGCATCCACGCGCGGCGCTGCCAGGAATAGGTCAACGCCAGCACCACGAAAGAAAACGCCACCAGCAGCAGCGACGTGTGCCAGGCGCCGGTGTAATCGAGCGACTGCGCCTGGTCATAGATCGAAATCGAGACGGTGCGGGTGACGCCGGCGATGTTGCCGCCCACCATCAGCACCACGCCGAATTCTCCCACCGTGTGGGCGAAGCTGAGGATGGCGGCAGTGGCGATACCCTGGCGCGCCAGCGGCACCACCACGCGGCGAAACGTGCCGGCGCGCGAAACGCCCAGGCACCACGCGGCTTCGAGCAGCTTGCGGTCCACCGACCCGAAGGCCGCCGCCATCGGCTGCACCGT
>DASWZP010000378.1:0-2715 GCA_036404395.1 Bryobacteraceae bacterium
CCTCCCAACGAGTTCCGACAGTTTGTACCTGCGCCGGGTTGGGCGCAAGACAATGCCGCCGTCGCTGTCGAGGACGAGTGCCACCGAATCTCCCTCGCCGAGGCTGGCCTGCCTGGCGATCGCCAGCGGAATCCGGACAGCCAGGCTGTGCCCCCACTTCGAAACCGTGGTTTCATTTTGCATGTGTATCTACTTTGAGTATACGTGCGATGAGGGTCGCGCGCGCGATCACACCTCTCCCGCTACTTCCCTTCCACCGCTGCGATCCGCGCTCTCGCCAATGCCACGGCCTCCAGCGCCGCTGTAGAAGCATCGCCGGTAGTCGCGGCATACATCTCTTGCTGGGCGCGCTCGAGATCCGTGCGGGCGCGCGCAACATCGATATCTTCGGCTCGCTCGGCCAGGTTGGCCAGCACGCGCACATGGCCGGAGAGCACTTCCACCAGGCCGCCTTGCACGGCCAGAAAATGGCGAATGCCGCCGGCCGAGTAACTCAGCACACCGGCGCCGAGCAGGCTGAGCAGCGGGGCATGCCCCGGCAGAATGCCCAGGTAACCGTCCTGTCCGGGAACCTGCACATCGGTGACCTGCTCGCTCACCATGGCGCGCTCGGGCGTGGCCACTTCGAGTTCGATCGCTTCCGCCATCTCAGGCCTTCTTCAGTTCTTCGGCGCGCGCCAAAACCTCTTCGATGGACCCCTGCATGTAGAATGCCTGCTCGGGCAGATCGTCGTGCTTGCCCTCGGCGATTTCGCGGAAACCTTTTACAGTGTCTTCCAGCTTCACGTATTTGCCCTTGATGCCGGTGAACTGCTCGGCAACGAAAAAAGGCTGGGAGAGGAAGCGCTGGATCTTGCGGGCGCGGGCGACGGTGAGCTTGTCTTCGTCGGAAAGTTCGTCGATGCCCAGGATGGCGATGATATCCTGCAGGTCCTTGTAGCGCTGCAAAATGCCCTTCACCATCTGCGCGCACGCGTAATGGTCCTGGCCGATAATGATGGGGTCCAGGATGCGCGAGGTGGAAGCCAGCGGATCCACCGCCGGATAAATGCCCAACGCGGCGATATCGCGCGACAGGTTGGTGGTGGCGTCCAGGTGCGCGAAAGCCGTGGCGGGCGCCGGGTCGGTGTAATCGTCGGCGGGCACGTAGATGGCCTGCACGGACGTGATGGAGCCTTTCTTGGTGGAAGTGATGCGCTCCTGCAATTCGCCCATTTCGGTGGCCAGGTTGGGCTGGTAGCCCACCGCGGATGGCATGCGGCCGAGCAGCGCCGAAACTTCCGAGCCCGCCTGCGTAAACCGGAATATGTTGTCGATGAAGAGCAGCACGTCCTGCCCTTCCTGATCGCGGAAGTACTCGGCCACGGTCAGCCCGGTCAGTCCCACCCGCAGCCGCGCGCCGGGCGGCTCGGTCATCTGGCCGTAGATCATGGCGCATTTCGACTTGTGGTAATCCTTGGGATCGATGACGCCGGATTCCTGCATCTCGAGCCACAGGTCGTTGCCTTCTCTTGTCCGCTCGCCCACGCCGGCAAAAACCGAAACACCGCCGTGCTTCTGCGCGATGTTGTTGATCAGCTCCATGATGATGACGGTCTTGCCCACGCCGGCGCCGCCGAACAGGCCGATCTTGCCGCCGCGCAAATAGGGCTCGAGCAGGTCGATCACCTTGATGCCGGTCTCGAACATCTCCAGGCGCGTCGACTGGTCTTCAAATGACGGCGATGGCCGATGGATGGGGAAATACAACTTGGCATTCACCGGGCCCATTTCGTCCACCGGCTGGCCGATCACGTTGAGGATGCGCCCGAGGGTTTCCGGACCCACAGGCACTTGCACCGGGTGGCCCAGGCTGATAGCTTGCATGCCACGCACCAGGCCTTCGGTGGGCTGCAACGCCACCGTGCGCACGCGGCCTTCGCCGATATGCTGCTCCACCTCGCAGATGATGTCGATGGGCTGAGGGGCGTCGAACCCCTCGCTGGTGATGCGAATGGCGGTGTAGATGAGGGGAATCTGCCCCTCGGGGAACTCGCAGTCCACGGCCGGCCCGGCCACTTGTACTACTTTTCCGATGATGGTTCCGTCGCTTGCCATAGCTTCCTTTTACCCTGCTGCCGCGGCGCCGCTGACCACCTCGATGATTTCCTTGGTGATGCTGGCCTGGCGCACGCGGTTCAAGAACAATGTCAACTTGTCGATCATTTCGCCCGCGTTCGAAGTGGCCGCTTCCATGGCGGTCATGCGCGCGGCGTGTTCGGCGGCCGATGATTCGATCAGCGCGCGGAAAAACTCCATTTCCACGTAGCGCGGCAGCAGCGCGTCCAGCATGGCGGCCGGCGCCTGCTCGAAGATGTAGTCCACCGCGACCGGCCCGGCGGGTAATTCCACCGGCAGCACCCGCGACACAGTCAGCTTCTGCGTGGCCACGCTCTTAAACTCGTTGTAGATGATGTAGACCGCGTCGATCTCCGCGCGGCGGTACAGATCCATCGCCCGGCGCGCGATGGCGGCCGTATCCGCGTAAGCGGGCTTGTTGGCCAGACCGATCGAATCGCCCGCGATCGCGGCGCGGCGTTTGCGGAAAAAATCGCGGCCCTTACGGCCAATCAGCTCCAGCTTCACGGAGGCTTGGGGATGCTCCTTGATGAAGTGCACGGCGCCCTTAATGAGGTTGGTATTGAAAGCGCCGGCGAGACCCTTATCGGCGCTGAT
>DASWZP010000379.1:0-1827 GCA_036404395.1 Bryobacteraceae bacterium
AAATCGCGCGCGATCAGGCCGCGCACTTTCTGCGCCTTCAGGTAATACGCGTCGTAATAGCCGGCGCTGAGCACGTATGTCCCCAGCATGATGCGCCGCTTGCATTCGGCGCCGAACCCTTCGCCGCGTGTGTTGCGATACATGTCGGCCAGGGTCGCCGATTCGGCGGAGCGGAATGTATAGCGAACGCCATCGTAGCGCGCCAGGTTGGAGCTGGCCTCGGCGGTGGCGATGATGTAATAACTGGCGATGGCGTAATCGGTGTGCGGCAGGCCGATTTCGCGCACTTCGCAGCCGAGCTGCCGCAGCACTTCCACGCCCCGGTTCATCAGGTTGCCGGATTCGCTCGTCATATCTTTTAGATACTCGCGAGGGAGTCCAAGCTTCAACCCTTTTACGTTGCCGTCCAAGGCCTTGGTGTAATCCGGCACCGGGGCCTCGGCGGAGGTGGAATCGCGCGGATCGCGGCCGGCGATCACGCCCAGCACGCGCGCCGCATCCTTCACCGTGCGGGCGAACGGCCCAATGTGGTCGAGCGAGCTGGCAAACGCTGTCAGGCCGTATCGCGAAACCCGGCCGTAAGTGGGCGTCACGCCGCAGACGCCGCAAAACGAAGCCGGCTGGCGGATCGAACCGCCGGTATCGGAACCCAGCGCCACCACCGCCGTGCCCTGCGCCACGGCCGCCGCCGAGCCGCCGCTCGAGCCGCCCGGAACGCGGTCCGGCGCCACCGGATTGCGCACCGGCCCGAACGCCGAATTCTCGGTCGAGGATCCCATCGCGAACTCATCGCAGTTGGTCTTGCCCAGAATCACGCCGCCGGCTTCCTCCAGGCGAATGATGGCGGTGGCGTCGTACGGCGGAATGTAGTTTTCGAGCAGCTTCGAGCCGCAGGTGGTGCGAATGCCGCGCGTGACAATCACATCCTTCACCGCTACCGGCACGCCGGCCAACGCGCCGGGATCTTCGCCACGCGCGATTTTTTCGTCCACCCGCCGCGCGGCGCCCAGCGCGCGCTCCGGCGAGAAATGCAGGTACGCGCCAGTCTTGGGGTTCTCCGCTTCGGCGAAGCGCAGCGCCTCGGCAGCCAGTTCCTCGGCGCGGAAACGGCGCGCCAGAAGCCCTTCGCGAATTTCATCGATGGTCTGGTAGGGCATGCTTTAGCTTGCCAACGCCCGCTCGCGGGCGGGTCTCTTCCTCGTCAGCGTTCGATCACACGGGGTACCTTGAAATACCCGGCTCCCGAGTCCGGCGCATTGGCCAGGGCCGCCTGGTTACCGAGCGGCGGCACAGGCACGTCGGCTCGCAGCGTGGCCGTGTCTTCCGCCTCGTACAGCACCTGGGACATGGGCGCGGCATCGCCCGTATCGAGCTCGTTCAGCTTGTCCATGTGTTCGAGAATCTGGTCGAGATCCCCCTGGAACCGGGCAACTTCGGCGTCGCTCAGATTGAGATTGGCCAACCCGGCCACGTAACGGACTTCCTTTTCGGTGATCTTCACGCCCGCGCCTTTGTCCTCGAAGCCTTGTAGAGGCCGCGCAGCACGGGGTCGGCGATCGCGTCCGCTTCGTCGGGCGTAAGAGCCGGCGCGGATTGCGCCGCTCGCTGCGGCTCGCGCCGCCGCGGCACCACGCGGAATTCCAGATCCTCCACTATCTCCGGACCAAGCTGCCGCTCCAGGTTGCGCACAATGTGATAGCCCAGCACGAAAAGCTGCCGCTGCCAGATTTGATCTTCCACTTCCACCACCAGCCGCCGCCGCACCAGCTTGGCCGCGCGCGTGTGTGCCGCGATCCGTTTGCCCACCGCCTGCGGCCATGCCGCGCA
>DASWZP010000380.1:0-7039 GCA_036404395.1 Bryobacteraceae bacterium
GGCGATGGAATAGGACACCGCACCGAGCCCTCGCGCCTCCTACTCCGGCAGCGGCTGCCCCTTGGTTTCCGGGGCGAACGGCAGCGCACACAGGCCCACCAGGAAGACCGAGCACATCGCGACGCCGGCGTAGCGCATGGCGTCGGGGCCGTGAAACACGCGGCTGGTGAGCAGGCCTAAGGTCAGCGGTCCCGCGGCCGCTACGATGCGGCCGACGTTATAGCAGAAACTGGTTCCGGTGCTGCGCAGGCGCGTGGGGAACAGCTCCGGCAAATAAATCGCATAACCGCCGAACAGCGCGAGTTGCGTGAAACCCATCGCGGGCACCATCCAGAACATCTGGCCGATGGTGTTCAGCTTCCAAAACGTGAAGGCCGTCATGCCGAGCGCCGCCAGGAAGCTGACGGCGAACGCGGTGCGGCGGTTGGTGCGCTGCGTCAGCCAGGTGAAGGCGTGAACGCCGAAGAAGGAACCGGCGTTTTGGATCAGCGAAGTCACGCCGAGCCACATGGTGGTCTTGCCGGCCAGCGCCGCGCCGGCGATGCCCTGCGCGCGGAAAGTTCGTTCGAGAATTGGGCGGAACAGGTCGTAGCTGAAAAAGCCGATGCCCCACAAACCCACCACGCCGGAAAATGCCAGCAGCAAACCGACGATGGAATTGCGACGCCAGCGCGGGTTGCCTAGCAGCTCCGCAAACGAACCCATGCGCCTTTTTTCGGCTTTCGCCTTCAGCCACTGGTCCGGCTCGCGCAATTTCTTGAACACGATCAGCGCCAGCGGCGCCGGCGCCGCGCCCGCCAGAAATTCCCATCGCCAGGCGTGCGCGATGATTCCGGCCTGTTCGACTTGCCCTAGAACGATCACCGTGGTGGCGGCGACCATGTTGCCCACCGCGGAAAACGCCTGCACCATGCCCAGCGCGTACGGGCGCGCGCGCGCTGGAACCACCTCCGCCACCAGCGCCACGCCGACGGCGAATTGGCCGCCCACACCCAGCCCGCAAAGAAAGCGGTAGACGTTGAAATCCCAGACGCCGGTGGAAAGCAGGCTCATGCCGGTGAAGATGGTGTAGGCGAGGATGGTCAGCATCATGGTCTTGGCGCGGCCGAGCCGGTCGCCCAGGATGCCGAACACGACGCCGCCCAGGCCCCAGCCGATCATGAAGACCATGGTTGAGACGCCCGCCTGCTGCGCCACCGCTCCCGGCGCGGCCGCGCTGCCCATCAGGTCGCGCAGCGCCGGCACTCGCGCCAGGTTGAAAAGCTGCTGCGCCATGGTGTCGAACATCCAGCCGATCGCGGCCACTCCGACCACGAACCACTGGTACCGGTTCAGATCCCGATACCAGGCATAGGCGGGCGGCGCGGCGGCATGGGAGGAACTGGGAATTGCCATGCAGCAGCTATTGTAGTGCGCCGCGCCGAAGGGGTAGCGCCGGCAGTCTTCGGGACTACCGGGGGACGGGGTTCCTTATGCGTCCGGTTGTGAAGCTATCGGAGCCGGGCCCAGAGGGCACCCCGCCAGGGAGCGGTCACTTCCGTTACGCCTTCCGCCGCGCCCGCCACGCTTCGATGAAAGTGGGCGACAGCGAAAGCAAAATTATGACCAGGATCACTTTATCGAAGTTGCGCTGCACGAACGCCACTTGGCCCAGCAGGTAGCCAAGCGACGTCATCAGGAAGACCCAGCCGATGCCGCCGCATACGCTGAAAGGCAGGAATCGCAGATACGGCATCTGGCTGACGCCCGCCATGAAGGCCGAAAATGTGCGGACGACCGGCACGAAACGCGCCAGTACGACGGTCTTGCCGCCATAGCGTTCATAGAATTGATGGGTACGGGTGACGTATGCCTGCTTGAAGAATCGCGAGTCGGGGCGGCTGAAGATTTTGGGGCCCGTCTGGCGCCCCAGCAGGTAGCCGGTGGAATCGCCCAACATCGCCGCCGCCATCAGCAGCAGATTCACCTGAAGGATGTCCAGCGCGCCGAAGCCCGCCACCACGCCGATCGTGAACAGGAACGAATCGCCGGGCAGAAAGAACCCGACCAGCAGGCCGGTTTCCGAATACACTACCGCGAACAGCGCCGCGTAGCCGGCCCAGCCCGCCAGCAACGTGTGCAGCAGATGGCTCAGCCGGGCCGGGTCGGTGAGCGACCGGTAGAGGTCGAACAGATCGCGCAGCATGCGGTTAGCTGCTGCGGTACTGCGCCACCAGCCGCTGGATGACGTCCTGGTGGTACTTGAGCTTGCCCTGCCGGCGCAATTCCTCGCGCACGCCGGTTTCAAACAGCGTGTTGCGGTCGCGAGCCCGCTGGCTCTTGATCTCGTCGCGGATCGAGGTTCGCGACTGGGCCAACTGCGACATATCGGCCGGTACGTGCCCGATCACCTTGGCCACCACCGAACCCTGCGGCGTTCCCAGCGGACCGAAAACCGCGCCATCCGGCAGCGAGAATCCTTCATGTACGTAACTGGCCGGGCCCACGCCGTCGATCGAGCCCGCCCGGTTGAACTCTTCCGAGGTCTTGACCTCGAGTCCCATCGACTTGGCTGCCGCCGCCAGGTCGCCGCCGTTGGCCTTGGTCTTGTCGGCAAGTTCCTTGGCGTGGTCTTTCACGGCGGCCGCCAGCCGGCTCTGTACGATGGTGTCGCGCACCTGGTTCTCGACTTCGGCCAGCGTGTTGGGGCGCGCCGGAATCACCCCCGTGACCACGGCCAGCGCCAGCTTGTTCCCCGGCAGAGCCACCGGCTGCGAAACCTGGCCCTGCTTCAACCCGGCGACGGATTGGTCGAAATCGCTGTTGGTGCCGATTTCCGGCAGCGGCTGGCCGGGCCGCGCGCCCTCCGCCCGCACCACCTGCATGTGAAATTTCGCCGCGATCTCGTCGGGATGCAGCGGATCCTTCTGCAACGCCGCTTGCGCCTTGTCCGAGATTTGCTGCACGATGTCGTTCACTTGGTCGTTCTTCCAACCGGCGGCCAATTGCGCTTTCACCTGGTTGAACGGCGACAGTTGCGCCTGTTCATGCGCCAGCACACGGATGATGTGATACCCCACTTCGGTCTTGACCATCCCGCTGGTTTGGCCCGGCTGCAACGAAAACGCGGTGCGCTCGAACTCGGGCAGCGTTTGCCCGCGCTCGATCCAGTCGAGGTCTCCGCCCTTGGCGGCCGAACCGGTATCCTCGGAGAATTTCTTCGCCAGCTCCCCGAAATTGGCGCCGCCCTGGATCTGCTTCAGCAGGTCCGCCGCCTGCGCCTTCATCTTGGCGTCTTCGGCCGGCGGCTTGCCGGAGGTCTTCAGCAGAATGTGCTGCGCGTGTACCCGCTCCTTGGTGCGAAATTGCTCTTTATTCAGGTTGTACATCCGCAGCAGGTCGGCGTCGGAGGGAACCAGGGACTCGGCGATCTTGGCCTGGTCGGCAATCAGAATCGCGAGGTTCCTCGATTCCGGCGCCATGTAGCGCGCCTGGTTCACCTGGAAGAACGTCTCCAGGTCCTTGGCGCTCGGGGTCACGTCCGCGCGGTACTTGTCGCTGGACACCTTAACGTATTGGATCTTGATTTTCTCGTTGCGCTCCCGGTAGGCGTGCTCGATTTCGAGCTCGGAGACGATCGTGCCCTCGATCGCCACCTCGCGCAGTTTCGTGATCAGGATCTGGCGGCGCAGGTTGCTCTCGAATTCAGCAATCGTCAACTGCTGCTCGGCCAGCACCGCGGCGTAGGCGTCTTTGCCGGCAAACTTGCCGTCCGGGAACAGGTTGGGAATCATCTGCTGGATCTGGGCGCGTACGTCGTTATCGCTGACCTCGAAGCCCAGCTTGGTGGCTTCGTACGCGAGCGCGTGCTCGCCCACCATCCCGTCCACCATTTGCGGGATGTAGGTGGCGATCAGGTCGGGGGGAAGCTGCCGGCCGCGCATGGTGGCCTGGACCAGGCGCATGACATCGCCCGAGGTGATCTCGTCCTTGCCCACCGACGCTACCACGGTGTCCGGCGTAGGAGCGCCCGTGCCGTAGTTGGGCACCAGGTAGGTCAGCATCGACAGTGCCACCACCATCAGCAGCGCACCCAACAGGATGCGCACCGATTTTTCTCGGCTGCGAAACAGATCAAACATGAGTCAGAGAACTCCTGATTAGAAGGGGAAAACAATAGTATAGCCAATCCCCGCCAGCCGCGGGAGCAAGCGCGGCGCGAGCGTCGTAACGCCGGCGGGCTTGCGCCGGTGTAGGGCCGAGGCGTACCTCGCCCTGGCAGGCGGAAGCGCCTGCCCCACTTCGATGGTAAGGTGGGACAGGCGCCCCGGTTTTCGGGTCCGATGCGGATTTCGCCTGTCAACAGCCCCTAGAATTTCGCCTTGATTTCCGCGTAAGCCCAATCCAACCACGGCAGCAGGGCTTGGATGTCGGCGGTCTCCACGGTTGCGCCACCCCAAATTCGCAGTCCCGGCGGCGCGTCCCTGTATGCGCCGACGTCATAAGCTGCCTTCTCTTTGTCGAGCAGAGACACGATAGCCTTGGCGCTCTTGGCCTGTTCTTCGGCGGGCAGCGCAAGGTAGGCCGGATCGACGATCTTCAGACAGATCGACGTATTGGAACGAATCGCTTTCTCCTCGGCCAGAAACGCGGCCCAGGAAGACTTCTCGACCCAATCCTCGATGGCTGCGAGGTTCGCGCGCGACCGCGCCAGCAACGCCGGCAGTCCGCCAATCGATTCGGCCCACTTCAGCCCATCCAGCGCGTCTTCCACGCACAGCATCGAGGGAGTGTTAATCGTCTCGCCTTCAAAAATGCCCGCCATCAGCTTGCCGCCCTTGACCATCTGGAAGATCTTCGGCAGCGGCCGGTCGGGTGTGTATGATTCCAGCCGTTTCACAGCGCGCGGACTGAGCGCTAACATGCCGTGCGCAGCCTCGCCGCCCAGCACCTTCTGCCAGCTCCAGGTCGCCACGTCCAGCTTGTCCCATGGCACTTCCATCGCGTAGACCGCCGACGTGGCGTCGCAAATCGATAATCCCTCGCGATCGGCCGCGATCCAATCCCCGTTCGGAACCCGCACGCCGGAAGTGGTCCCGTTCCACGGGAACACCACATCGTGGCTCCAATCCGCCAGTTGCAGATCCGGCAGCTTGCCGTATTCGGCCGCGAAGAC
This sequence comes from Bryobacteraceae bacterium, assembly GCA_036404395.1. GTDB lineage: Bacteria > Acidobacteriota > Terriglobia > Bryobacterales > Bryobacteraceae > Bog-375. The sequence goes on from DASWZP010000380.1 coordinate 5,156, forward strand.
GAACAGTTCCTTCAGCTTGAGTTGCTTCTTCGAATCCGCCGCCCAGCCGGCGCCGAAACTCTCCCACGAGAATACGTCCACGCCACGCTCGCCCAGCAACGACCACAGGGCCATCTCGACCGCTCCGGTATCGGAAGCGGGAACGATCCCGAGCAGGTAGCCTGCCGGGATTCCCAGTAGCTTCTTACTCCGCTCGATAACTTCCGCCAGCTTGCTCTTGCCGGTCTTAGCCCTGTGCGACCGCCCGACCGCGGCGTCCTTCAGGGCGTCCAGAGTCCAGCCGGGCCGTTTGGCGCAGGGCCCGGAGGAGAAGCACGGATTCTGAGGAGTTACTGATGGCTTCATATACTTACTCGAACTCTACCGCGCGCGCAAACTTGACCCCGCTGTGGTCGCGCAACTGCGCCAGCACGCTCTCGGGCACCAGACCATCGGTCGAGACCAGCGCGACCGCATCGAGCGGCTGGCCGGGAACCGTCGGCTTGTCGCGCCGCCCCAGCGAGAAATTCGCGATGTTAATCTGGTTTCTGCCGAGCACCGTGCCCACGTGTCCGATGACGCCCGGGACGTCCAGGTTATTCATGTAGATCAGCGAGCCGGCCAACGCCATCTCGCATTGAATGCCGTCCACCTGCATGAGGCGCGGCTTGCCCAGCAGCACGGCGCCTTCCACGGTGGTGACGCCGCTGTCGGTGATCAGGTCCAGGCGGATCGAATCGGTGTGGCCGGAGCGCGGCTCGCGGCCTTCCTGCACGGTCCAGCCGCGATGCTCGGCGATCGTCATGGCGTTCACCAGGTTCGCCTTTTTCGATGTCGAACGCGCCAGCGCGCCAGCCACCCCGGCGTTGCGCAGCAGGTTGGTATTGCCGTCCGCGATGCGGCCGAAGTAAGTCAGCCGCACGATGCGCGGATTGCCGTTGGCGATGTAAGCCGCGAAATTGCCCAGCCGCTCCGCCAGCGCCATGTACGGGCTCAAAGCGCGGTATTGGTCCGGCGAAAGCGCGGGCATGTTGACGGCGTTGATAGCCACACCGCTCTTCAGGTATTCGACCACCTGCTGGGCGATGCGGATGCCCACGATCTCCTGCGCCTCCTCGGTCGAGCCGCCGATGTGCGGTGTGGCCAGCACGGCTTCGGAAGCGAACAACGGGTAGCCGGCCGGCACCGGCTCGGTCGAAAACACGTCCACCGCGGCGCCGGCGACTTTGCCGGAAGCCACCGCTTCGGCCAGCGCGGCTTCATCCACCAGCTCGCCGCGGGCGCAGTTCACGATCCGCACTCCCGGCTTCATCGCCGCGAACGCCTCGCGCGAAAGCATGCCCGTGGTTTCCGGCGTGGCGGCCACGTGCAGCGTGATGTAGTCGCTTTGCGCGTAGAGCGTGGCAAGATCCACCAGCTCCGCGCCGACATCTTCCGCGATCTTCGAGGTCACGTAGGGATCGTTCGCCACTACGCGCATCTCGAAGGCGCGAGCCCGCTTCACCACCTCGCGGCCGATGCTGCCGAGGCCCACGATGCCGAGCGTCTTGCCGCGCAGCTCATTCCCCATCAGTTTTTTCTTTTCCCACTTGCCGGCGCGCGTGGAGGCGCTGGCTTGCGGGATGTGGCGCGCCATGGCCAGCATCAGCGCGAAGGTGTGCTCGGCCACCGAGACGGCGTTGCCGCCGGGGGTGTTCATCACCAGCACGCCGGCCATGGTAGCGGCGTCCAGATCGACGTTGTCGACTCCCACCCCAGCGCGCCCGATCACCCGCAGCTTGGGCGACTTGGAGAGCACCTCCGGCGTAACCTGCACGGCGCTGCGAACCAGCAGCGCCTCCGCTTCCGCCAGGTGCTGGGCATATTCTTTAGGATTGGAAACAATGACATTCCAGCCAGGTTCGC
>DASWZP010000381.1:0-4436 GCA_036404395.1 Bryobacteraceae bacterium
ACGGCCGGGTCCAGCGCCAGCACACTCGCCAGCGCCACGCGCTTCTGCTCGCCTCCCGACAGCCGGTGCGGCACGCGATCCTTCAAATGCGCGATGCCAAAGCGCTCCAGCGTCTCACTCACCCGATCCCGAACCTCGGACTTGGGCCAGCCAAGTTGCAGTGGGCCGAACGCCACCTCGTCGAACACCGTGGGATTGAACAATTGCACGTCCGGATTCTGAAATACCAGCCCCACCTGGCGGCGGAACGAAAACGCAAACGCGTCATCGGCGAAGCGCTCTTCCGTCAGCTCTTCTCCGCGAAAACGGAGCGTTCCCTCTTGTGCGAAATACAGGCCGTCCAGAATCCGCAGCAGGGTGGATTTGCCGGAGCCGTTGGCACCCACTAGCGCCACGCGGCTACCCTCGGCAATCGAGATATTCAAGTCCGCGACCGCCGGCAGACGGTCATAGCGGTAGGTCAGGTGGTGCGTTTCGAACAGCATCATCGGCCCGCCCACACGCCCGCCGCGACCAGCGCCGCAAAGCCCGCCAGAGCCGCCCAGTCGAGGTGCTTCATCGGGAAATCGTCCAGCAGGTGAACTTCGCCGCGAAATCCGCGCGCCTGCATGGCCAAGTAGACATCGCCGCTTAATTGAAACGAGCGGCTGAGCAGGACGCCTGCGTTGGCCACCGCCATGCGCCGTCGCTCGGCCGCAGCGAGCGCGCCCACGCTGCGGCTCTTACGCGACTCGAACATTTCATGCGCCGTCTGTAGCAGTAGCAGGATGTAGCGCGACGCCATGCCCAGGATCGCCACGAGCACCACCGGGACGCGGAAGACCCGCAGCGCCTTCAGCACGTGCATCCACGGCGTGGTGAACACCAGCAACAGCGCCAGTGTCGCCGCGGTTTCCACGCGCAGCAGCAGGTAGCTGGCGGTGGCGAACCCCTGCGCGGTCACCGTCCAGTGGAGGCCGGGCAGCCGGTAGAGCGCATCGCCCGGCGTCAGGAACAAAGCCGGCAGTGCGATGACGCCGGTGAACGCCAGCGCTCCCATCCATGCCCTGGCCGCCAGCACGCGGAAGGGGATGCGCGAAAGCGCCGCCAGCACAACCGCCGCCGCGAAGATGGCCGCGATCACCCATAGCCGGGTTGCCAGGGCCGCGGCCAGGATCAGCGAAAACAACCCCGCCACTTTCACCCGCGCGTCCAGCCGCTGCAACAATCCGCCGCCCGCGGCGGAATGCTCGGCGTCGACCGCCCGTCCGAGGCCAGCGTACAGCGCTTCTAAGGTACGTTCGAGGAATCCGCCTCGCCTATCGAGCAGCTTCATGTGGCCGGCTCTTTGCGGGGCTCCTTGCGGTCAACGAGGCGCCCCACCAGCAGGCAGGCCAGCAAAATCAGGCCCGCGCCGAACATGGCCGATAGCAGGTACCCGAACGCCGCGCTGCGAATGTACGGCGGCGCGTAACGCGCAAACGGCGCGGTCCAGATCTGCGACCATCGCGCCAGCCCTTCCGGCGCGTGCAGCGGGGCGGCCTGATGGAACGACGTAGCGGCGATTTCGTGGCGCGCGGCGGGGTTCGCGAAATCCCGCGCCATCCATTCACCCCACGCCGATCCGGTCGCCAGAATCCCCAACGGCGTCAGGATCAGCAGCGCGCCCAGGCCCGCCCAAAGCGGCCGCAGCGTCCTCGCGGCGCTTGGTTCACCGAGCGCCACGCCGCGGCCGGCGGTGCTCTTCAACAACGATGGATCGGATCGCTGCAGGAACGCCACCACTCCCGCCGATACCGTCAGCTCGGCGAAACCGGCAATCGTGAGATGGCCCAGCATCATGGCGGGAATGGCGATGCTGAGAGGGTATGGGCAATAGAGCGGCGCGCCCGTCGAATCCCGGTATAGTAGCGGCTGAATGCCAAACTCGATGGCCGCCAGCAGAGCCGAAACGTTGATCGCGGCGTAGCCTGCCAGGCCGGCCGCCATCACACGGCGCGCCGAACCGATGGCCGCTCGCCCCGCTATTATGCGGTACACCGCGTACGCCACCAGCGCGCCCGCGATGGCCATATTGAAACAGTTGGCGCCGATCGCGGTGATGCCGCCATCGCCAAAAAACAAGGCTTGAATCACGATCGCGACGGATACCGCCAGCATGGCCGCCCACGGTCCCAGCACCACCGCCGCGAGGCCGATCCCCACCGCGTGGCCGGTAGTCCCGCCGGGAAGCGGCAGGTTGAACATCATGATGACGAAGGAAAACGCCGCGAACAGCGAGATCAGCGGCACCAGCCGGGTGTGCAGCGCCTTGCGGACGCGCCGTAGCGCCACGTACCAGAACGGCGCGGCGCCGGTGTAGAGGGCCGCACAGGTGGCCGGGCTCAGATATCCGTCCGGTATGTGCATCGCGGTTCGAAGCCGTAGCGGCTTGCGGGAAATTACAGTGTAGTACGAATTGCGCATTCGTATGCTGAGGGCGGGAGTGGAGAGGAAGGCAAGATCGGCAGCTAAAGAGGCTGCTGAAAAAGTCCGAAAAAACATTTTTGGGACCGGATGAACACAGATGAACACGGATAAACCAATTCTTGAAATCTGTGTTCATCTGTGTTTATCTGTGGCCCGGTGTGTCTTGGCGGTTTTAGCGAGCTCTGAGGCATGTTCCCGCGGGGCGGCTGCGCGCTGGAGTATGATTGACGTTCCATGCCAGAGGAACCCGGGCCATCGCGCGCCTCGCGGAGTTTTCCATTGCTGCTGGTGTTGTTCGCGGCCAGCGGTTGTTCGGCGCTGATCTACGAAATCGTCTGGTATCAACTGCTGCAGTTGGCCATCGGATCGACGGCCATTTCGCTCGGGTTCCTGCTGGCGGCATACATGGGAGGCCTCTGCGCCGGCAGCCTGGCGTTGCCGCGCGTCGAGCCGAAGCGGCATCCGCTGCGGATTTACGCGGCGCTGGAGCTGGGCATCGCGGCGTTCGCGGCGCTGGCGCTGGCCGGCATCCCGCTCGCTGGTCGCATTTACATCGCCGGCGCGGAGCACGGCATGCCGGGCTTCCTGCTGCGCGCTGGGCTTGCAGCCATCTGTCTGCTGCCGCCCACGGTGCTGATGGGTGCGTCGCTGCCGGCGTTGGCGCGCTGGGTGGAATCCACGCCGCGCGCGGCATCCTGGTGGGGCGCGCTCTATGCGGCCAACACCGCCGGCGCCGTGCTGGGCTGCCTGTTGGCGGGCTTCTATCTGCTGCGGATTTATAACACCGCAACGGCGACATGGTTCGCGGTCGCGGTGAATCTGGCGGTTGCGGCGGTCAGCTACGCGGTTTCGAAACGCACGCCCGCACCGGTTTTGACCGACGCCGCGCCAGCCACGCCCCTGCGATCCGGCTTGTGGGCGCGGCACTGGCCCGTGTACGTCGCCATCGCGCTTTCGGGCGCCGCCGCGTTGGGCGCCGAAGTGGTGTGGACGCGGCTGGTAGCGATGCTGCTCGGCTCCACGGTCTACGTCTTCTCCATCATCCTGGCGGTTTTTCTGATCGGCCTCGCCATCGGCAGCGGCGCGGGTTCGGCGCTGGTGCGCAGCGTGCGGCCGCAACTGGCGCTGGGCTGGTGCCAGGTGCTGCTGGCCGGCGGCATCGCATGGACCGCCTACATGATCGCCGACTCCCTGCCATATTGGCCGATCGACCCGCTGCTGGCATCCAGTCCCTGGCTCATCTTCCAATTGGATATGGCGCGCTGCCTGTGGGCGATTCTGCCGCCGACGCTGCTCTGGGGCGCGAGTTTCCCGCTGGCCTGCGCCGCCGTGGCGGAAACGGGTGAGGATGCGGGCCGCGTGGTGGGCGGTGTCTACGCGGCCAATACGCTGGGCGCAATCATCGGCGCGCTACTGGTGAGCCTGCTGCTGGTGCCCGCCATCGGCACCCAGCAGACCGAGCGAGTGCTGCTGGCGATTGCCGCGCTGGCGGCGGTCTTCGCGCTGGCGCCGTGCGTGCGCCGGAGCCGTTCGTTCCCGCTCGCCGCTGCGCTGGCGGTGTCGCTGGTGGCGGCACTCTGGCTGGCCGCGACCATCGATCCGCTGCCCGGAATAGTGGTCGCTTATGGCCGCCGCACGGCGGTGAATCTGAAATCCGCCACGCTGCTCTACACGGCCGAAGGCATCAATTCATCGGTCGCCATCACGCGCTGGAACGACGGCAACATCGAGGTCGACGTCAACGGGCACGTGGAAGCCACCACCGAGCCCTATGATATGAAACTCCAGCGCATGGTCGGCCACCTGCCCGCCGTGCTGCACCCGCATCCGCGCACCGTGCTGGGAATCGGCTTCGGCGCCGGAGTTTCGGCCGGAACTTTCACCCGCTATCCGAGCATCGAAAAGATCACCGTGTGTGAGATCGAGCCGGTGATTCCGCCCACTTCCACTCGCTACTTCGCCAAGCAGGATTACGACGTGCTGCACAA
>DASWZP010000382.1:0-1686 GCA_036404395.1 Bryobacteraceae bacterium
ATGTAAACCGTCCGCTGTAAAGGTACTTATGCCGCTTGAAGAGTACGCGAAGAAACGCCGCTTCGGCGACACGCCGGAACCGGCGCCGGGAGGCAAGCAAGGCTCCGGCAACTACTTCTGCGTGCAGCGGCACGACGCCACCCGGCTGCACTACGATTTTCGGCTGGAGGTCGACGGCGTGCTGAAATCGTGGGCGGTGCCGAAGGGCCCGACACTCGATCCGGCGGTGAAGCATTTCGCGGCGCACGTGGAGGATCATCCGGTCGAGTACGGCGATTTTGAAGGCAACATACCGGCGGGCAATTACGGCGCGGGCAGCGTGATGCTGTGGGACCGCGGGACGTTCGAGCTGCTGGGCGGCGTCTCCGGCGCCGAACAACTGGCGCGCGGCGACCTGAAATTCCGCCTGCACGGCGAGAAGCTCAACGGCGATTTCGCGCTGGTCCACATGAAAGGCCGCGGCAAGGGAAACGACTGGCTCATCATCAAGAAGCGCGATCAGTTCGCCACGCCGGATTGGGATGTGGAAGCGCACTCTACGAGCGTTCTTTCCGGGCGCACGCAGCAGGAGATTGCGCAGAACCTCCCCGCGCGCAAAAGCAAACGCAAGACCGCCGGCGCGGCGGACCGGGTGTGGAAGAGTAGCCGTCCGGCGGCGCGGGCCAGTGCCAAGGCCGCGGCCGCCGCGCAACCGGCCCGGACGAGGAAGCGAGCCGTCGTCGATTGGGAGAAGATTCCCGGCGCGCGCGCCGCGGAAATGCCGACTGCTTTCGAGCCGATGACGGCCACGCTGGCCGAACAGCCGCCGCGCGGCAGCGAGTGGCTGTTCGAAGTGAAGTGGGATGGCGTGCGCGCGATCGCGTTCATCGAAAACGAAGAGGTCCGCCTGACTTCCCGCAGCGGCGTGCGTTGCGAGCGCCAATATCCCGAGCTGGCGGTGATCCCGCACCAGGTGGCCGCCGCGCGCGCGGTGCTGGATGGCGAAATCGCGGTGCTGGATGCGAAGGGCGTTTCGCAGTTTCATCTGATCCAGCCGCGCATCGCCAACGCCGATCCCAACACGGTGGCGCACCTGGCGCGCTCGCACCCGGCCATCTATTTCGTCTTCGACCTGCTCTACCTGGATGGTTACGACCTGCGGCGGGTGAGCCTGAGCGAACGCCGCAAGCTGCTCGAGCAAGTGGTGACGCCGGGCGCGGCGCTGCGCATCTCCGAAGCCTTTCCGGGCGCCGGCGCGGAGCTGCTGGAAGCGGCGCGCGAAACCGGCCTGGAAGGCGTGATGGCCAAGCACGCATCGAGCGTCTACGAATCGCGCCGCAGCCGCGAATGGCTGAAAATCAAAATCACCGGCAACCAGGAATTCGTCATCGGCGGTTTCACGGCGCCTGAGGGCGCACGCTCGCATTTCGGCGCACTGGTATTGGGCGAATACGACGAAGGCGAGCTGCGCTGGGTGGGCAACGTGGGCACCGGCTTCGATCAGAAACTCCTGACTGCGCTGCACGCCAGGCTGGAGCCGCTGGTAATGAGCGAGTGCCCGTTCCGCGAGCGGCCCTCACCTGACCGCGGCATCACCTGGGTCAAACCCGAGCTGGTCTGCCAGGTGAAGTACGCCAACTGGACGCCGGAACACCATCTGCGCGCGCCGGTCTTTCTCGGGCTGCGCGAGGACAAGCGTGCGGCCCA
>DASWZP010000383.1:0-2169 GCA_036404395.1 Bryobacteraceae bacterium
CGGCGCCGCTTCCACGCGCACCGCCGAGATCGCCAAGGAAGCCGCCATCATGCAGATGATCAACGCCTACCGCGTGCGCGGTCATCTCATCGCCGACCTCGACCCGCTCGGCCACGAGCCCAGCTATCACGCCGAGCTCGATCCGGAAACGTATTCGCTCACCATCTGGGACCTGGACCGCGAATTCCTCACCGGCAGTCTCGGCGAAGCCATCGGCGAGGCTGGCCCCAAGCCGCTCGCCACCCTGCGCGAGATCCTCGAAACGCTGCGTGAAACTTACTGCGGCAAAATCGGCTGCGAGTACATGAACATTCAGGTGCCGGAGCAGAAACGCTGGCTCCAGCAGCGCATGGAGCCGGGCAAGAACCACTGGGCGCTCGCCCCCGAAACCCGCCTCCGCATTCTGCGCAACCTCGTTGCCGCGGAAGGCTTCGAGCACTTCCTGCACTCCCGCTTTGTCGGCCAGAAACGCTTCGCGCTGGAAGGCGGCGAAACCGCGCTCGCCATCCTCGAAGAGATCCTCGAACGCTCCAGCGCCGGCAATGTCCACGAGATCGTCATCGGCATGGCGCACCGCGGCCGTCTCAACCTCCTCGCCAACGTGGTGGGCAAGGACCTCAAGCAGATCTTCTCCGAATTCGAAGGCGACATCGATCCATCGAGCACGCAGGGCTCCGGCGACGTGAAATACCACCTGGGCGCCCACGGCGTGCGCCGCTGCGAAAACGGCCGCGAAATCGTGGTTTCGGTCGCTCCCAACCCCAGCCACCTCGAAGCCGTCGACCCCGTGGTCGAAGGCATCGTGCGCCCCAAGCAGGACCATCTCGGCGACACCGCCCGCGAGCGCGTCATCCCCCTGCTGATCCACGGCGACGCCGCCTTCGCCGGTCAGGGCGTGGTGGCCGAGACGCTCAACCTCTCGCGGCTCGATGGCTATTCCACCGGCGGCACCATTCACCTCATCATCAATAACCAAATCGGCTTCACCACCCTGCCCGATGAATCGCGCTCCACGCCGTACTCCACCGACGTCGCGCGCGGCGTGCAGGCGCCCATTTTCCACGTCAACGGCGATAGCCCGCAGGCCGCCGTCCGCGTGGCGCAAATCGCTTTCGATTACCGCCAGAAGTTCAAGACCGACGTGGTGATCGATATGATCTGCTACCGCCGTCACGGGCACAACGAAGCCGACGACCCCAGTTACACCCAGCCCATCCTCTACCGCAAGATCAAGGAGCACCCCTCCGTGGCCACGCTCTATGCCGAGAGCCTGGTGCGCAAGGGCGTCGTCACCGCCGAGGAAGTCGCCGCCATCCGCCAGCAGGTCAACCAGCGCCTGGCCGCCGGTTATGACGCCGCGCAGGAGCAGGCCGAGCGTTACGAGTTGCAGGAACTGAGCGCCGTCGCGACCGGCGAGATCTCCAGTTTCTGCCCGCGCACCGCCGTCAACCAGCAGGTCCTCGAGCGGGTGATTCGCGGCATCACCAATTTCCCGGACACGTTCCACGTGCATCCCAAGCTGCGCGGCTTCTTGGAAAAGCGCCGCAATGCGATCGCCCAAGCGACGCCCCTCGATTGGGCGCTCGCCGAATCGCTCGCTTTCGGCACGCTGGCTCTGGAGGGTACCGCCGTCCGCCTCAGCGGCCAGGATTCCGGCCGCGGCACTTTCAGCCAGCGCCATCTGGCCTTTTACGATTTCGAAACCGGCAAGCGCTACATTCCCCTACAGCACATCTCGCCGGACCAGGCCCGTTTCGATGTCTACGACAGCTCCTTGAGCGAATACGCCGTGCTCGGCTTCGAATTCGGATACAGCGTGGCCGATCCGCTCACGCTGGTCATTTGGGAAGCGCAGTTCGGCGATTTCGCCAACGGCGCGCAGATCATGATCGACCAGTTCATCTCCTGCGCCGAATCCAAGTGGGGGCAGCCGAGCGGCTTAGTGATGTTACTGCCGCACGGCTTTGAAGGCCAGGGCCCGGAACATTCGAGCGCCCGCATCGAGCGCTACTTAGTCCTTTGCGCCGAAAATAACATGCAGGTTTGTAACTGCACCACTCCCGCGCAATACTTCCACTTACTCCGCCGCCAGATGTACGGCGGCTCCGACCGCCGCGGCGTGCGCAAGCCGCTGATCGTTTTCACTCCCAAGAGCCTGCTGCGCCATCC
>DASWZP010000384.1:0-5490 GCA_036404395.1 Bryobacteraceae bacterium
CGGCGCTGCGGCTTCGCCAGCTCCGCCAACACCCGCCCGCGCACGGCTGCATAGTGCTCCGCCGCCAGCGGTTCCGCGTGTACTTGGCGCAATCCATCCAGCTCCCGGCGCAAATCCGCCGCCAGAGCGGTGCACGCCGCACACTGGTTCAAGTGCCGCTCCACGCCGGCCGCCTCGCCAGTCTCCAGGTCGCCACCGGCAAGCAGCGCAACCCGCTCTTCCCAAATCGCACAACTCATAAGCGCCTCCGTGAATAGCGCTCCACAAAATCCCGCATCTTCAATCGAGCCTTCGAAATCTGCGAGCGCACGGTTCCCATGCTCGATCCCAGCACGCCCGCCACTTCGGCGGTCGAAAGCCCTTCCAGGTCGCGCAGCACCAGCGCGGCGCGTTCCTTTTCGGAGAGCATCCGCAAGCTGCGCAGCAGCAGCGCCCGTTGCTCGGCCTGGTCCGCGCTCTGCTGCGGATCGCCGGCGGCGGTCAACTCCGGCGCGTCATCCACGGGAACCGTGCTCGGGCGGCGCCGCCGCGCATCGTGGCACACGTTCACCGTCACCCGGTAAAGCCAGGCGGCCAGGTTGGCGGCGTCGAGCTTCGCGAGGTTGCGATACAGCCGCAGGAACACCTCCTGCGAAGCGTCCTGCGCGTCCTCCAGATTGCCCGCCAATCGGTAAGCCGTCCCCAGCACCAGGCGCTCATGGCGGCGCATGAGCAGATCGAATGCCGCCCGGTCGCCGGCGCGCGCGGCTTCGAACGTGGCGTCCCGGCCTTCCGGCTCATCGCCCAATTCAGCCGCTGCCAGTGCCAGGGTTTTCATCCTCTATTAGATAAACTGCCGGCGAAGCCAAAGCGTGGATGCGATTTTTGGAAACGCGCGCCCGCGAGCGGGCGTTGGCAAGCTAAAAGCATGCCCTACCCATGGTACGGTACACTGGCCCCTAAGACCTTTCCATGACCGACACCTCGCCCGGCGCGCAACCTTCCCAAGCCCAATACGACACACGGTTTTTCGGCCATCCGCGCGGCCTGGCCACGCTGTTCTTCACCGAGATGTGGGAGCGCTTCAGCTACTATGGCATGCGCGCCATCCTCATCTATTACATGACCGACAAGATCGTTCACGGTGGGCTTGGCTTCAACGACGATAAAGCCGGCGCGGTTTATGGCCTTTACACCGCCATGGTGTACCTGCTGTGCCTGGGCGGGGGATGGGTGGCGGATCGCATTGTCGGACAACAGCGCGCGGTGCTGGTGGGTGGCATCTTCATCGCCGCCGGCGAGTTCTGCCTGATGGCGCCCAGCCAGGCTGCGTTCTATCTGGGGCTGGTCCTATTGATGGCGGGCACGGGCCTGCTCAAAGGCAACGTCAGCACCATCGTGGGACAGCTCTACCGGCAGGGCGATCCGCGGCGCGACTCCGGTTTCTCCATCTTCTACATGGGAATCAATATCGGCGCCACGATTTCTCCCATTTTCTGCGGCTGGGTGGGAGAGCGGATCAGTTGGCGGCTGGGCTTCGGGCTGGCGGGCTTGGGAATGCTGGCTGGCGTGATTCAGTTTGCGCTCAGCGGCAAGTACCTGGGCGAAGCCGGCCTGCATCCCGCGTCGACAGGCGACGCCGCGGCGGATGCCAGGCAACGCCGCAACGCCATATGGTCGGTGGGCGCAGGCCTGGCGGTGTTTGCGGTGCTCGGGGTGCTGGGCGCAACCGGCGTGATTGCTTTCACCGCCGCACTGATCTCCGATTCGCTGGGCTGGGTCCTGCTGGGCATCTCGGTAGTGGTGTTTGCGTGGCTGATTTTTTCACACACGTGGACGGCGGAGGAACGCAAGCGCTCGGCGGCCATTCTGGTGCTGTTCGTGGCGTCAGCGGTTTTCTGGGCGTCCTACGAGCAAGCCGGCTCGTCGCTCAGCCTTTTCGCCGAACGCAGCACGGACCGGCACGTCTTCGGGTTCGAATTTCCCGCGAGCTGGTATCAGTGGCTGCAGCCGCTTTTCGTGATTATGCTTGGACCGGTTTTCAGCTGGCTCTGGCTGGCGATGAATCGCCGCAAGGTGGAACCGTCCAGCCCCGCCAAGTTTTCAATGGGCTTGCTCTGGGCCGGCCTGGCGATCGCTTTGATGGTTCCCGCGGCCATGATGTCGGCGCATGGCGCGCTGGTGTCGTATTGGTGGCTCACCGGAACATACTTAATGCAGAGCGTCGGCGAGATGTGCCTGAGCCCCGTCGGGTTGAGCGCAATGACCAAACTGGCGCCCGCGCGCGCCGCCGGCTTCATGATGGGGATCTGGTTCCTCTCGATCAGCATCGGCAACTGGCTGGCGGGAAAAGGCGCGTCGCTGTATAGCTCGATTCCGTTGCCGTCGCTGTTCGGCGCCCTGGCCGCTTGCACTATTGTCGCCGCGCTGGTGCTGGTGCTGCTCATTCGCCCGACGGTGCGCCTGATGTCCGGCGTGAACTAGGTAGGGCACGCTTTAGAGCTTGCTGAAAAACACCAAAAGCATGACGAGCCGCAGATGAACACAGACGAACACAGATTGAAAGGAATTGGTTTATCCGTGTTCATCTGTGTTCATCCGTGGCCCAAGAATGTTTTGTCAGACTTTTTCAGCAGCCTCTTTAGCTTGCCGTGCGGGCTTCACGACACTACGCATTTTCGTCACGCCGCTTCTGTTTTAGGTAGTAGACTGTGGACATGTTCGAAAGGTACACGGAGAAGGCGCGCCGCGTGATTTTCTTCGCGCGCTATGAAGCATCGCAGCACGGGACGGCGGAGATTGACACACCGTGCCTGTTGCTCGGAATCCTCCGGGAAGACAAGGATCTGATAGCCCGGCTGCTAACGGCCGGGGAGTTTCCGCCGCTGCCGGCGGCTTGCGAGGAGCTTGCGCGGCTGTCCGCGGAGGTGGAGGCACTTTTCCCCAAGACCGACCTAAAGACCGCCGCGTACGGCGACCTGCCGGTGAGCGCTGCGGCGAGCCAAGCCCTGGCTTACGCCGCGGAGGAAGCCTGGCGGCTCGGGCACAAGCACATCGACCCGAGACACTTGCTTTTAGGATTGTTGAGAACGGACGGGCCTGAGACAAAGTGTCTGCTAGCGCACGGCATCGGGCTGGAGAAAGTGCGCGCGGAACCCTTCCAGGGCGTGAACCCGGACCAGCGTGAGCCGCGCCAGCCCCTGGATCCGGCATGCGACTACACGGGGCTTTTCTGGACGCTGCTCAGTATGCCGGCCGATCGCCGGGAAGCCGCGGCAATGCTGTTGGAAGGCTTGGCCTCCGGGAAGTTCGAAGTGACCGGCACGAGCCGCAACGGCCCCTTTCATTTCTCGTTCGACGACAAGGGGGAGTGTTCTTAGTTGAAACCAAGCACGACCTGAGGAAACAGGATGCACCACGTTCCATCAAGAGCCATGCTCACACGCCGCGCGGCGCTCTTATTGGCGGCAGCGGCGCCACAGTTACTTGCTCAAAAGGAGGAGAAGTCCATGGGAAGACCAGTTGTTCATTTTGAGATCGGATGCCGCGACCGCGCCAAAACCGGCGATTTCTATTCGAAGCTGTTCGGCTGGCAGATCACGGCCGCCGGCCCAGCGTCGAATATTCAGACCGGGAGTCCGCAAGGCATCTCCGGTCACATCACCTCGCTCGGCCACGAGCCGGAGCATTACACGATGTTCTACGTGGACGTCGAGGACGTGCAGGCCGCGCTCGATAAAGCCAGGGAATTGGGCGGCAAGCCGATCGTTGGGCCGATCGCGATTCCAACCGGTACCTTCGCGTGGTTCGCGGATCCGGACGGGAACACGATCGGGCTATTGAAGCCGGCGAAACCGTAGGACGCGGTCGTTTTGTGGGGCAGCTTGATAAGCTGCGTGCCGATTGCCAATCGGCACGCGCGGCGATTCTCAATCGCCGCGCAGGATGCCATCCTGCCCACAGGCAAGGAACATGTTGACCGAACCCGCGGGGAATCACTCCGCCTCGCTCGCCACCAACTCCGCCAATATTCTCCCTGCCACGAGCTTCCCCCGTTCGCCGGTTTCGCCTGCTGGGCCGACGCAGGAAGGGCAACCGGCGTCACACGGACACGCGGCGATCAGCTCGGCGGTCTGGGACAACAGGCGGGGCGCCAGGCGGTAGAGCGGCGCGCTCTGTCCGATGCCGCCGGGGTACGCGTCGTAGAGATAGAGATTGGGTTCGAACGCGGCCAGGCCGGCGGCATCTTCTTCGCTCAGCGCCACGCCGAGGTCGTGCGGATCGCACATCAGCAGCAGCGCGGCCACCGTGCGCAGCGCGTTGCCCAAGCCCCCGATGCCGCTCTGCTTCTCGGCCGGCGTGAATTCGCCCAAGCGCGCCAGAAAAGCCGCCGGGAAATGCAGCCAGAAAGCCGTGGTGTGCATTTCCTGCTCCGGCATGTTGAGCTTGCCCGCGCCGACGTTTTCGTTGGTGTAGAACTTAATCTTCTTGAAGCCGACGATCTGCCGGTTGACGCGCACGTCGCCATGCACGCGGCGCGCGCCGGCCAGGCTCTCGCCTTCGTACTCTTCGAGCACCTTGACTTGCGTGTAGTCGATGGCGTCGGTGTAGTAATCGGACTCCACGCGCTTCACGTAAGCTTTGCGCTCGTCGTAATCGAAGCGTTCGACATGATATTGGCGGGCTTCGTGCAGATAGATGGCTTTCTCGTGCAGGGTGGTGAGAGCGGTGGTGAACGAAACGTCGGCGATTACTTCGGCCTCGCCGGTGATATCGACCACCACGAAGTTATCGCTTGAAATGGAGCGCAGGCTGGTGGCATCGGCCGGGTAAGTATCCGAAGTCCAATGCCAGGCGCCGGCCGAATGGTGAAGGAAGCCGGATTCCTCCAGGAACGCGCAGACGTCGGCCGTCGCGTGCTGGCCGTAAGTCTCTCCATCGCGAATCGGCAGCTCGAAGGCGGCGCACTTCAGATGGGAGATGAGGATTTCGAGATTGTCCGGGTTTATATACGCGTGCTCGGGCGAGCGGCCGAAAAAGTAATCCGGGTGTTCGACGATGTACTGATCGAGCGGCGCGCTCGATGCCACCAGCACGGCTGCGGAAGTGCCCTGGCGGCGGCCCGCGCGGCCAGCGCGCTGCCAGCTCGAAGCGATGGTACCCGGGTAACCGGCCATCACCACCGCGTCCAGCGAGCCGATATCGATGCCCAGTTCGAGCGCGTTGGTGGCCACCACGGCAAGGATCTCGCCCTCCCTCAGACGGCGCTCGATGTCGCGGCGCTCGCGCGGCAGATAGCCGCCGCGATAACCGCGCACGGTTTCGCTTTGCCCCGGCCCGCGGCCGCAGGCGTCTTTGAGATACGTGACCAGGATTTCGGTGGCCAGCCGGTTGTTGGCGAAGACCAGGGTCTGCAGCTTGCGCTCGATGAACTCGAGCGCCAGGCGGCGCGATTCGTGGATGTAGCTGCGGCGGATGCCGAGCTGGCGGTTGACCACCGGCGGATTGTAG
>DASWZP010000385.1:0-23790 GCA_036404395.1 Bryobacteraceae bacterium
GTGCCTCTGTCTACGCTTCGCCTGCCGCCTCGCGACGACATGCGCAAGACTCGAGGCCAGGATGGAGTCGCTTCTCCTTTCCTGTAGGGCTCTTTCATCCCCTACAACATGCCGGTTTATCCCGGCGCACTCTGTCCTACCATTCACCCTTACCTCGCGCCGCGGTCGAAGAACCAGTACACGTTGCCCTCGGCGCGGGCCAGGCGGGCTTCGGCCAGGTACCAGTCATAGCGGGTGCGGATTTCGAAATCCTCGGATTGCGCCAGCGCACTCTCCGCGGTGGCCACATCCACGCTGGTCGAGATGCCGGCGCGGAAACGCAGGCGCGAAAGTTCGAGCGCCTTGCGCGCCTCGGCTGTGGCGCTCCGAGCCGCGGAAAGAGTTTCGCGCGAAGCGTCGGATTCGATGGCCGCCCGTTCCACTTCCTCGCTCACCTGCAAACGAGTTTTGCGCAGCTCGGCTTCGGCCTGCGCCACCCTGGATTGCGCGGCGTCGATGTTGGCGCGGATGCGCCCGCCCGTAAACAGCGGAATGGTTACGGAGCCGCCCACGGTGTAGGTGGACAGGCTGCGGTCGGGGCCTTGTCCCAGCACGCCGTAATCGCCGCTGAAGGCGAGCTTCGGCAGCCGCTCGCGCTGGGCTCCCTCGCGGTCGAATTGAGCGGCGCCCCGGCGCGCCTCCAGGGCATTCAACTCCGCGCGCTCCTCGAACGCGCTGCTGCGAATTGCATCTACAGAGCGCAGGCGCTCCGCGAAGTTTTCGAGTTCCGGCGCCTCGATTTGGATTGTGGCGTTCTGCTCGAGGCCGATGGTTTGGAGCAGCATGGCGCGCACCACGTCTCGGTCGCGCGTGGCCTGGGTGAGGTCGGCGCGCTCGGCGAAGACCTGCTGCGCGGTGCGCGCGAGATCCAGTTTGCTGGCGCTGCCGGCGGCTTCGGATTGCTCCGCCTGCTGGTGGACGGCCTGTGCCGTATTGAGCCGCGCCTCGGCGGCGGCGATGCGCGATTCGGCCTGGAAAAAGTCGATGTCCAATTCCAGCACCGCCAGCAGCGTGGCCTGCCGCGTGGTTTCGGCGTCATATTTGGATTCGATGACGCGCTCGCGGGCGGCATGGATGCCGGACAGGAGTTCGAGATCGAAGACCGGCGCGGTCAATTGCGGGCGGGCATTGAAGACGCGGTATGGCCCGAGGCGCTCCGGAAATCCCGGGATCAGCAGACCGATCCCCTCCATATTGCTGGTCTGGTAGGTGTTGGCGACCGCGACGCCCAATTGCGGCTGGTAAGCGGACCGCGCCACCAGCGAACGCGCCTGCGCTTCGACCTGCCGCAAGAGAGCCAGTTGCATCTCGGGGCTCTTCCGCTCGGCCAGCTCCAGCGTCTGGCGCAGCGAGAGCTTGGGCGAGTCCTGCGCGGCGGCGGCCGCGGCGGCGAGTATCGTAAATAGAAAGACGCGAGCGGTGTGGATCATGACGAGCTTCTCCTAATGATGTGGGGCAGGTCCCCGACCTGCCAACCGATTGGTTCGCCATTGCGGGCGTTGGCGGGCCGGGCATGCCCGGCCCCTACGGCGTGGTTACCGCGAATCGACTTGAATGTATGCGTCGACGCGGAGGCCGACGGGAATGGTTTGGCCGGGGTCGAGTTCCACCAGCGTCTCGAGAATCTTGGCATCCAGCTTTTCGGCGGCTCGGTCGGTCGAAATATTCTTGGGACCGAGAATCTGGCCGATGCGCACCACGCGGCCGGTGAAGCGCCGGTCGCCATAAGCGTCGGCGCGCACCCAGGCCTTCTGGCCCTCCCGCAAACGGTTGACATCGGTCTCATCCACGTCCACGCGCACGCGCAGGCGGCTGGTCGCGCCTAGCGAGACGATCGGGGTTTCGTCCTTGGCGATCACGCTTTCGCCGGTCTTGCGATAGCGTCGCAGGACCACGGCATCGAGGGGCGAGCGCACGATGGTTTTTTCGAACAGCGCCTGGGCGTTCGAGAGCGAAGCTTCGGCGGCGCGGATCTCGGCTTCGGCGCGCGTGCGATCATCCGGGCGGGCGGCGGCGTCGACCAACGCGAAGTGCTGTTCGGAGGCTTCCAGACGCGCCTGCGCCACGCGGTATTCACGCTCGAAGGAATCGAATTCGGTATGGCTGATGGCGCCTTCGTCGAGCAGGGTGCGGCGGCGCTCAAATTCGGCGGAGGCGGTGACGAGCACGGCGCGCGCTTCGCGAACGGCCGCATCGGCTTCGCGGCGTTCCTCGGCGCGGGCGCCGTTCAAGAGCCGCTCGAGCGCGGCACGCCGCTCGGCCAGATCGGCCTGGGCGAGCTCCACGCGGGCCGCATAGTCGGCGTTTTCGAGCACCGCGATCACCTGGCCGCGGGCGACGCGGTCTCCTTCATCCACCATCACCTGGCGCAGCTTGCCATCCAGCTCGGAGCCGATCTTGACTTCCTCGCTCATCGGCTCGACCAGTCCCGGCGCTACCACGAGCCGCCGGTCGTCAACCGGGGTCGCGGCCGGGGACGCGGGCGCGATCGCCGTTTTGCCGTGCGTGGAATGCACCATGCCCGCCGCGGCGGCCAGGATCAAAACTCCGGAAAGAATCACATACTTGGTTTGCATCGCATCCTCCCTCAATCAACCAATTCCGTAGATTGCTCCGCTGCGACGAGCATTCTGCCGTCCGCCATGCGGACCACGCGGTCGGCGTAGCCCAGCACGCGCGGATCGTGGGTGACGACGACCACCGCGCGCGACCGCTGGTGGGCGAGCGAAGACAGAATCGTCATTACGGTTTTGCCGCTGGCCGAATCGAGCGCGGCGGTCGGCTCGTCGGCCAGAATCATCGGCGGATCTCCGGCCAAGGCGCGCGCAATGGCCACGCGTTGCTTTTCGCCGCCGCTCAGATCGGCGGGATGGCTTGCCGCTTTTTCCACGAGGCCGACGCCGGCCAGCAACTCCTCGGCGCGCCCGCGCGCCTGGCGCCGCGGCACGTGTTTGAGATCGAGCGCGATTTCGACGTTCTCCCGCGCCGTGAGCGCCGGAAAAAGATTGAAGCCCTGGAAGATGAAGCCGAAGTGTTGCAGCCGCACGCGCGGCAGCTCGGATTCGGGCAGGCCCACCATTTCCCGGCCGGCGATTCTCACGCTGCCGGCGGTGGCGCGCAGAATGCAGCCCATGATCGAAAGCAGCGTGGTTTTGCCGCTTCCGGAAGGCCCCATCAGCGCCAGCACCTCGCCCGCGCGAACATCCAGGTCGACTCCCTGGAGCGCGCGCACCTGGCTCGCGCCGCTGCCGTAATGCTTCACCACATCGCGAATTTGGATCACAGTATCCATCGGGTGCTCCTCTTCAGACGCGGAAGACCATGGCCGGATCGATTTCGGTGGCTTTGCGGATCGAGATCACCGAGGCCGCTACGCACATCAGCGCGGCCAGTCCGAACAGGCCGGCGGCCACCCGCGCCGGCAGCAGGATAGGCGCGTCGCCGCCGCGGGCCGCATGGACCACCAACAGCGCGACCACGATGGCGACCGCGTAACCCATCGACGCGCTGAGCACGGCCTGCTCCACGATCACGCGGTAGATATAACGGTTGGCGGCGCCCATGGCTTTCAGCGTGCCGAACTCGCGCAGATGATCCACCGTGGCGGCGTAGATGGTCTGCGCCACCACCACCATGCCGACCAGCAGGCCGAGCACCGCGCCCATCAGCGTGGTGATGCCGGCGCCGGTCGAAAACACCCAATAGGATTGCGTCTTCCACGCCATCTCGGCATTGGTGAAGACCTGGCAATCGGGCAGCGTGACGGCGATCAAGCGTTTCACGGTTTGCGGGTCCGCGCCACGCGCCAGCCTCACCACAATGAAGATCGTCTGGGTCCGCGGCAGGTTCATGTATTTTTGCGCGTGCTTGAAGGAAGTGAACACGTAGGGCGCCGTGGTGAAGGAGAGCATGCCCTGCGTATATCCCTCCACGCGGGCGCGAACGCCGTTGATTTCCCCGTTCTGCCCGAGCGCGGTCACGCCCAGCTTCCTGCGGTAGTGTTCGTCGATGATGACGGTATCGTCGCCACGCAGGCCGTCGGCCGAGCCGGCGATCAACGTGGAAGGACCGCCCAGGCCGGATTCGAGGTCGTATCCCACCACCTGCACCGATTCCTTGGCGCCCGAGGGCAGCTTCCAGTTGGCGAAACTCAGCAGGTACGGCTCTGCCTTCGCCACGCCCGGCACGGCCAGGATCTTGTAGCGGCGCCGTTCGGGCTGCGCACTGCCGCCGTTGACGTGCGGCAGCCCGGGTGCGGTAACCCAGAGATCGACGCCGCTCCGGGTGACGATGTTGGCGCTGGTCTCGAGGAAGCCAAGGAATAGCCCGAATTGAACCGCGATCAGCACGAGAGCAAAAATGATGCCTGTCAGGGTCACGGACAGCCGGACCTTATCGTGAAACAGATTCTTAACAGCAAGCTTCGTCATAATCGTAAATTATTTAATGAACATAGTTCACTAAACACTGTTCATAGTAAGGACAGTAATTAGCAATGTCAAGAGTTTTTTGTGGAAAAGGTGGGGTCAGGCGGCGGGGAAGGATGATAGCGTACAATTCCGAAGGCCGGCCACGAGGAGGTCAAGCGCGGAATCGATCAGGTGATCACGATCAGCCGCGCTCAGGTCGGGGAACACCGGGCACGGACCGCCGTAAGTCGTGATCATCAAGCTAGTTATGCCATGGAGGCACATCCAGGCAGCGTGTGTGGTCGTCTCCACATCACCCGCCGGGAGTACGCCGTGGCTGATGCAGCCGCGGATCACTTGCCGAAAGATATCAAAGGCCTCCAGGCCGAGCTTGTGGGCCTCGCTTGCGTCTGGAAGTGCCGTCCCCGACACATGCTGAGGCGCGCCGAAGACCGCCAAGTAATGGTTGGGATGGGACATCCCGAATTCAATGTAAGCGCGAAGGCCGATGCGCAGCCGTTTCAGCGGGTCAGTTTCCTCAGCCCCGACCGAGCCCAACTCTTCGATCATCTGCCCGAACAGTTCCTGGCAGATGGCGTCGATCAGCTCGGCTTTGTCCTTGAAATAGAGGTAGATCGTGGCTGGCGAGTATTCGATCTGCTCGGCGATGCGGCGGATCGAAACGCTTTCGGGGCCCTCTGTCACCATGAGGCGGCTGGTGGCTTCAAGGATCTTGGCCCTCAGTGCTTCCTTCTCGCGAGTGCGGCGCTCAGCGACTCCCATCCCAATCGTTAGATTACAGAACGTCGTTCAGAAAGTCAACGGATTTCGGCGGGCGGAACTCAACGCATCGCTCCCCTCGGTCGCAGCTCTGAGACGCAACGGAGCCGCGACCGAAGGGAGCGGTCGGTACAGTTGTTACGGAAAAGTCCCTATGCAGCCGGCGGGGCCGCTTCCGCGTGGCTGAGAACCGGAGCGGAAATGGGGCCATAAAGAACATCCGCCAGCCTGCGATGACTGCGCACGCGTTCGCGCAATCCCAGGCGATGGATGATGCGGCCCACATGGTCCGGATCGTATTGAATGCCGAAGCGGGCCCGTATGGCACCGGCAAAGCGAACCGTGGTCCAGCGGTCGGTCTGGAAGCCGGCGATGCGCGGGCCGGAGCGATAGAGCTCGGCTGCCAACTGCAATTGTTCGGCGTTGAGGCGGCTGGGGCGGCCGGGGGCGCGCCGTTTGCGCAACCCGTCCATCCCTCTTCCACTCAGAGCCCGATGCCAGCGGGAAGCCGTGGTGCGGCTGACGCCGAATTTTCGGGCAACCTGGGACTGCGAGAGCCCCCTTTGCAGGTCTTGTGCGGCGGACAAGCGCCTGCTTTCCATTTCGTCGCGAGTCAGAATGCCTTGTGCGGCTGTCTCCATATTCCTCGCGCGGTATCGATATCTACCAGAGCGATACCAGAATAGCAAAAAACATTCCAGATGCAAATTGTTTTTTGCAGGTCGGGGGCGGAGGGGCGAGGAATTTGCTCGAAAGTTAACAGTGCGCGTGACAGTTCGATGGTCGCGAGGATCGTCGGATCGCCGGAGAAGCCGAGCTCGGAGAGGTCTTCCCCTTCGATAGGCAGGTCGATTGCTTCGCGAATGTTGAAAGCCAGTTCATCCAAGGTGGCAGCTTGCGTGACCACGGGAAGATCGAACCGGCCACAAACCGCTTCCCGAGGGCGTAACCAGGGATCGTGCTAGACGGACTGGCCCGTCAGTCCGAAGTAGGCGGCGGCCGCGAGCATGTGGCGGTCATTGGTCCACACCGTGCGTTCTCCGATTTCGCGCGCCGTCGTAAGGTGGACCGCGTCGGCGGTGCGTATGAAGAGGTCGCGGGGACCGGAGACCATCAGTACACTGGTCCTCCGCAATAGAGCTTCGTTGACGGGAATGAGGTTCCACAATCCGTCCTCTATGTGCCGGGAAAAACGCAAGGCCAGTTCGCGCGCATCGGTGGGTGACGACGCGCCTTCACGCACATGGCGATGAAGTACGGCATGGAACTCGACCAGGGCCCACAGCGACGAATGGATGGCCTCTGCTTTTCGGACAAGCTCGCGAACCCGGGGAGATTCGGGTTCGTTGAAATAGAACTTGGCAATATAGGACGTGTCGAAATACACGAGGCTAACGGCTCCGGTCCTCTTCGAGCATCTTCGTACTGTCGCTGACTTGCGGCATTCGGGCCCAGACCTTCCGCATGGAGGTGAAGATCCGCGCTTTCTTACCGGCAGGCATCCGCGGTGGTGAGATGGGGCGCAACTCCGCGACCGGCTCGCCACGGCGTTCGATGACGATAATGCCGCCGCCGGAAGCCTCTCGGACCAATTCCGAGGTGTGGATATGGAGTTCGCGGACCGAGGTTTTCCTCATCATGCTACATTGTAGCACCTGGGCCTGCTCCAGTCGCACCGAGTTCGAGCGTTGCACTGGGGATAGACACCGATTACTTTTGCCTCCCCAGTCTGGACACGTTTCGAACTCTTGCGGCCTGAAACGCGGTCCGCTCGAACTACTCCAATTGCTTTGAAGCGAATGGCATCCGGGCGGTATTAGTACACCCATCCAGACTGGGCGCCCAGCCGGGATAGTGTTCGAACCATCCCGGAGGACCTGCTGGCCTTCCACGTGTTAACAATGGGTGTTACGCTGGCAAGCGGAAACAAAGTCGGGGTCGACATCGCAGATGAGGCAAGCGGCCGAGCACATGCACTCGACGGAACCTCGTGGCCCCTTCGCTCGTATTCGGTCTTATGGAGCCTGAACTCGCGATTTGCCGAACGCGCAGAGAGTTCCTGTCCGGTGCCGCCATTTCCGTGCTTACCGGCACGCTGGCGTCGTGCCATGCTGCGGAAGCCCGGCCAGTCGTGAGCGTGGTCAGGATCCGCAAGGGCAATATCGAAGCCGCCGTGGAAGAGGCCGTCGAGTTGCTGGGCGGTATGGCGGCGATCACTCGCGGCAAGGAGCGCATCATGCTCAAGCCCAATCTGCTCGCGCCTATTCCCGAAGCCACCACCAAGCTGCCTGTGATGCGAGCGCTCGTGCGGCTGATGCGAAGCGCGCACAAGGATATTTCCATCGGCGAGGGCTCGGCCGCCGCGGCTCCGTTCAATGTACGCAACGACCAGACCTTCCGCACCTCCAACAAAGATCTGCTCAACGGCCTTCAGAAGCGCGTCTTTGACGAGTTGGGCTATAGCGAATTCAGCGAGACGGAAAAGGTTCCGCTGGTGAATCTTCATACCGGCGATCTGGTCGAGGTGAATGTTCCTAACGCGTTGCTGTTCGATAAGCTGACCTTACATCGATCGCTGACCGAGATCGACCTGCTTTGCTCGGTGCCCATGATGAAAACCCACGTTCTGGCTGGGGTCACGCTGGGAATGAAGAACCTCATCGGCGTCTACCCCGGTGCCATCTATCAGGCGGTACGCGGCGACATGCACGACATGGCGTCCAAGGTCGAGCCCTCCGCCACAGCGGCGCCGATCGTGGACATGGTGCGCGCGAACAAGCTCGGCCTGGTGGTGATCGATGGCTCAACGGCGATGGAAGGAAACGGTCCGACCGGCGGAACCCAGGTTCCCATGGAGACCATCATCGCTGGCACGAATCCTCTGGCCACCGATATGGTGGCGGCGAGCCTCATGGGCTTCGAGCCCGACGAGATTTCGACCTTCACCTGGGCGCACAAGGCCGGACTCCGGCCACACCGCCTGGAGGAGATCGCGACTCGCGGCGAACCGCTCGATCACGTCCGGCGCGAGTTCGTTCGACCTGTCCTGGTCCCCTGGAACCCCGCCGACTACCCGCTGCTGCGGTGATCGATTCCTCCACCGACGCGCGAAGAGTTCGAGTCCGATCTGGGGACCTCACAGGCGTTCGAACCGGCAACTTGAAGAAGCAAAAGAGGAAAATCAAGAAAACGGCGAACTGGGGTGGCTCCCCAGTCTGGATTCGAACAGGCACAACCGCGTTCGAGGCGACTGGCGCACGGCGCCGTCGCGGCGCGGTGGAAATCCCCCCGGCAGCCATGGTTTATGATTGAGGCTTACAGCCGAGTACATCCTAGGAGAAAGAATGTTCAACCGAGTAGCCTTCGTCACCGGCGCCAGCCGCGGCATCGGCCGCGCGATCGCGCTCCAGCTATGCCGCGCCGGTTTCGAAATCGTGGTGGCTTCGCCCGAGCTCGAAAACAACGAAGCGGTGGCTTGCGAAATTCGCGCCTGCAATGCCGAGGCGGTGACGCTGAATCTGGACGTGACGTCGCCCGAGTCGGTCAAGGAGGGTTTCGCCCGGATACTCAAGGATAAGACCCGCATCGACGTGCTGGTGAACAACGCCGGCATTGCCCGCGACGGCCTGGCGGTACGCATGAAGCCGGCGGACTGGGAACTGGTGCTGAAGGTGAATCTGGAGGGCGCGTTCCTATGCAGCCAGCAGGCGCTGCCCGGCATGATGCGCAACCGCTGGGGACGCATCGTCAACATTTCCTCCGTGGTGGGCCAGGCGGGAAGCGTGGGGCAGGCCAACTACGCGGCTTCCAAGGCCGGCCTGATCGGCTTCACCAAGGCGCTGGCGCAGGAGATGGGCAGCCGCGGGATCACGGTGAACGCGATCGCGCCGGGCTACATCGCCACCGATATGACCAAGGACCTGCCTGAAGAGCTCAAGCAAAAGATGCTGGCCACGGTGCCGCTGGGCCGCATGGGCACGCCGGACGATATCGCCAGCGCGGTGAAGTTCCTGGTGAGCGACGATGCATCGTACATCACCGGGCACGTGCTGGCTGTCAACGGCGGCATGTACATGTAAGCTGGAGTGGAAAGCACGCGCCCGCAAGCGGGCGTTGGCAAGCTAGTCATGCCCCACCTGCTCGATATCGCCAGTTTGCCTAGCCCCGAGAACTCGGCGATTCAGCTTCACCCCGCCGATAATGTCGCGGTGGCGCGGGTGCCGCTGGCGGCGGGAACCGAGCTGCGCGTGGGCGGAGAATCGCTGACGGTCCGCGACGCCATTCCGGCCGGCCACAAAGTGGCGCTGCGGGCGATTGCGGCGGGCGCAACCGTGTTTCGCTACGGCCAACCCATCGGCTTGGCGAAGGCGCCGGTCGAGCCGGGCAACCACGTACACATCCACAACCTGGCCTTCGACGAACGCCGCGCGGCGTACCAGTTTCCTGCCGGCTCGCTCGAGGAGCCGGCGCGCCGCGAGGACGGTCCCAGCTTCCTCGGTTACCTGCGCGACGATGGCCGCGCCGGCACGCGGAACTACATCGCGGTGGTCGCGGCGTCCAACTGCGCGGCCCATACGGCCGAACTGATTGCCTCGAGCTACGCGGGTGAGCCGCTGCCACCGAACGTGGATGGCGTGGTGGCGTTTCCGCACGGCGAAGGCTGCGGGCATTCGGGTGACGCCGATATCGATCAGCTTCGGCGTACGCTCGGCGGCGTGCTCGATCATCCCAACGTTTCGGCTGCGGTGATTCTGGGGCTGGGCTGCGAGGGCAACCAGATCGATCATTACCTGGGCGATGGCGCGCCGCGCGGCGGGCGCCTGGTGGGCATGACGGTGCAGGCGAGCGGCGGCACGCGCTCGACCGTGGAGGCGGCGCGCCGCGAAATCGCGCGCCTGATCGAAATCGCCGCCGCCCTATCGCGCCGGCCCATTCCGGCTTCGCGCATTGTGCTGGGTCTGAACTGCGGCGGCTCGGATTCGTTCTCCGGCATCACCGCCAATCCGGCGCTGGGCCGCTGCTCGGATTGGCTGGCTGAGCTCGGTGGCACGCCGGTGCTCGCCGAAACGCCGGAAATCTTTGGCGCGGAACACCTGCTGGTTCTGCGCGCCCGCAACGCCCAAGTGGCCGAGAAGCTGCTCGCCAAGATCGACCAATACAAGCGATACCTGGCGCGCTTCGGCGGCAGCTTCGACGACAACCCCAGCCCCGGAAACAAGGCTGGCGGACTCAGCAACATCCTCGAAAAATCGCTTGGCGCGGCGGCCAAAAGCGGTTCGTCGCCGCTGATCGAGGTGTATGACTACGCCGAGCGCATCCACAACTCCGGCTTCGCGTTCATGAACACTCCGGGCTACGATCCGGTTTCGCTGACCGGCCTCGCCGCCGGCGGCGCGAACCTGATCGCATTCACCACCGGCCGCGGCAGCGCAATCGGCTTCCCCACCGTTCCGGTGATCAAAATCGCTAGCAACAGCCACACCTTCCGCGCCATGCGCGACAACATGGATGTGAACGCCGGCAGCATCGCCGATGGACAACGCACGATTGACGAAGTGGGCCGCGAAATCTTCGAAACGATACTGGCGGTGGCTTCCGGCCAGCGGACCTCGGCCGAGCGCCTGGGCCACCGCGAATTCGTCCCCTGGCGGATCGGGCCGGTGATGTAGCCACGGCAGCCGCGAGTTTGCTTACTGCCCCGTCGTCACCAGCCGCGAGTCCGCCTGGAATTTGCGGAAGTTGCTGAAGGCGATTTCGATTTCCGCGCGCGTCCCGGCGACCAGCATCACCCGCGCCGTCAGGCTCACCGCAATCCGCTTCGGTAGCCAGACTTCATCGTTGACGCGGGTCTGCTCGAACGTCAGGCGGCTGCCACTGCCGAGCCTCAGCAGAATCCCGCCGTACGAGATCGTATCCAGGGTCTCGGCCTCAGCCCTCACCCATTCGTTATCGCGCTTGTCGATCCACAATTTGCCTTTTATCTTGGGGAAGTAAGCGGCGGCGGCGAGTTTCGGCTTGAATCCCGGCTTGGGCGTGGCGGCGACCACGTAAGTGTCCCGGCCGTTCAGCGATTCTTCGCCCACCAGGCGCAGATCGAACGCATCCGGTATTTCCTGGAGGAACTCGCGCTGCCGCTGGCGCTTGCGGTCCCATTCGGCGATGCGGAGCTGGCGCTCGGCGGACGTCTCCTTGCTCCGTTCGTCGATGCTCCTGCGCAGCTTCTCCTGTTCCTTCCGCTCCTCTGGCGGCGCGAGCGGCCGGTCGTCGCGCTCGACCAGCTGGCGGTAAGGAGATCCTTCCAGCAGGGTCACGTCGAACGTGCGGACTTCAGGCGGCTTCTTCGGCTTCCCCGAGCGGTCCAGCATGCGGGTCTCATTCCGTTCGAGGAACGTGTAACTGCGCGCAAGGGCCTCGTTCTTCCGGTCCAGCTCGATCGAGCGGCGCACGATCTCGCGCGCATCCGGCACGTTTTGAGCGGCGAGGAGACAGGGGATGGAGGCGCACAACGCCAGCAGGCGCATGCTTCATTTTATCGAGGCAGGAGGCAGAAGACAGGAGTCAGGAGGAGCCAGGAGTCGAACGGAGCCGCGACCGAAGGGAGCGGGACAGCCGGTCGAGTCGCGACCGCTCCCTTTGGTCGCGGCTCCGTCCGACTCCTGCGACTCCTTGTTCAGACCGCCGCTACTTCGCGTTCTTGCAGGCGTCGGTCAAGGTGGTTTTGTCCGTCTGGGCCTTGAAACACTTGCCGGTGGGGTTCAGGTTCGGGTCCTTATGCATGTCGGCCATCGCCCCGACTTTGACGTGGCAAGTGGTGCATGCCTTCTGTCCGGTCGCTTTCATATACGCCGGAGTGCCATAGCTGGCCACGGTGCTCATTATCAGACCCGCCAGGATGATCGCGGCCGGGACCGCCAGTTTCAATACGCGCATGGTATCTCTCCTTGAAATGACTCGATCGAACCCGGAGAAGCAGCATCCCGAGGTCCGAATATCCTCACATACTATAACCTGAATGTGGTTAAAAGCAGCGATATTTCAGATTAAAAAGTGGCAGTATTGGGGGAAATCGCTCAATCAGAGGTTGGCGTTTGGCTCGAGGCTCCTCCAGAGATACCAGCTTGCCACGGTGCAGAAGGGGCGCCACCGCTCGGCCATCGACTCGATTTCGCCGGGCAGAGGCAGCGCCTCAAGGCCGTACGCCTTCCGGATGGCGTTGCGGATACCCAAATCGCCGGTGGGCAACACATCATGCCGGCGCAGGGCAAAAATCAGAAACATGTGCGCGGTCCAGACGCCGATGCCCTTGACGGCGGTCAGCCGCGCCATGACTTCCTCGTCGGGCAGTTCCGGCAGTTCTTCAAAGCGGACCCGGCCGTCGCGCGTGTGCCGCGCCAAGTCGCGGATGTACTCGGTCTTCTGCCCCGACAGCCCCACTGCACGCATCCGCGCCGGGCGCAGCTTGAGGATGCTTTCCGGCGTGATCTTGCCCCCCGCCGCGCGCGCCAGGCGGCCAAAGATCACGTTTGCCACGCGCCCGCTCAACTGCTGGTAAACGATGGATTTAACCAACGTCTCAAAATCCGGGTCGCGGAATTCGATACGATAGTCTCCAACCCGGTCGATAATGCCGGCCAGCACCGGGTCTGACCTGCGGAGGTGGTGAATGGCTTTCTGCATCGTGAAACACTCAGGGACTGGGAAACGTCAGAACCATTGTACCGGCATGCGAATCCTCCTACTCCTAACCCTGGCTGGCGCGTTGTGCGCGCAAGCCCCTCCGCAGAATCCTGCTCCTCCCGCCGACGAGATGGCCACGATCCAGGTGGATGTCAACGTGGTCAACGTGCTGGCCAGCGTGCGCGACAAGCGCGGCGGCCTGGTGGCCAACCTGGAAAAGAACGATTTCACCATCTTTGAGGACGGCAAACAACAGGAAATCAAGTACTTCGCGCGTGAGACCGACCTCCCGCTGACGATCGGCCTGCTGATTGACGTGAGCGGCAGCCAGCGCAACCTGATCGATATCGAGCGCAGCGCCGCCTCGCAGTTCTTCAGCCAGGTGATGCGCAAGAAGGACGAAGCGTTCCTCATCAGTTTCGGCGAGGAGTGCGAATTGCTGCAGGATTACACCAATTCCGCCCGCCTGCTCAGCCAGGGAATGAACGGTTTGCGGGTGAGTTCCGGCGTGGGAGGGTTCGGTCCCGGCCCAGTGCCCACGGCCGGCGATCCGCGCGGCACGGTGCTCTATGACGCGGTCTTTCTGGCCGCCGACGAAAAGCTGCGCACGGAGGTGGGCCGCAAGGTGATCGTGCTCATCACGGATGGAGTGGATGAGGGCAGCCGCAAGAAGATCGGCGAAGCCATCGAGGCCGCCCAGAAGGCCGATGCCGTCATTTACAGTATCGATTACTCCGATCCCAGGGCTTACGGATACGGCGGCTTCGGATTCGGCGGCGGCGGCGGCGAGGGCTACCTGCGTCAGATGTCCGACGCGACCGGCGGCCACGTCTACAAAGTAGGCCGCAACCACTCGCTGCAAGACGTATTCCAGGAGTTGCAGGAAGAAATGCGCAGCCAGTATTCGATCGGCTTCTCGTCGACCAACGAGAAGCGGGACGGCAGCTATCGCAAGCTGGAAGTCCGCATGGCGAACAAGGACCTGAAAGCCCAGGTGCGCAAAGGCTATTACGCCGTCAAACCGGAAGCGCGCTAGAGGCTCCGGTAACGCCGGCGGTCTTTGCCTTGCCGCCGGTGCCTTTTTCCGGGCTCGTGGAAGACACGAGGGCACCGGCGGCAAGACCGCCGGCGTTACCAAGAAGTAAGAATCCTACGCGCAAGGTGCGCCAGCCTCGCGGTTACGGTGCCGATCGAAAAGGCGCTCGGGTCGCGACTCCGCATCCGGAAATGAAATCCGCGTTGGTTATTTTGGCCTCGGCTGGCTGGCGGCCGGCAAGGCGGTCAGCACCGCGCCATAAAGCAGGAGAGACAGGAAAAGCGCTCCCGTATGGCCCTGCTGAAGGTCTTGCGCCACCAGGCGATAGCCACCCAGGAGCATGGCCGGGTACATCAGGCAAGACAACTCCCAGCGGTTCCAGCGCGAGCCCGCCCAGGCGAGCAGGAGGGAAAGGGCCGCCAGGACGCCCGTGCGCAGCGTGGCACAATACGCATGGCTGGCGCCGTCTCCGAACACGAGGTGATAGGCCCCGGTCAGAATGCCGGCCGCGATTCCGGATACCAGCCAGACAAAACTGGCGGCAATCGCAATGCGGAAGGCCCGCATGTTCCACGAAAGACGGCCCTCGCGGCCGTAATGCATCACCAGGGCGTAGGCGACGGCGTTGGCCGCCAGACCGGTCCACAAGGCTACCTGCCGCTCGCCCGGCCACGATGCCGAGCCCAACAGCAGGCTCGCCGCTTCCTGAACTGCACCCGACGCGACCAGCGCCAACAGCAGGTAGATTCCCCCATGTACTTCGAGCGTCAGCCGGCCGAAAGAGCCGCCCGCCCAGATGCAGGCTATCGCCAGGACGAACCAGACCCAGGCCGCCGTCCCGCTGGAGAGCAGGATTCGACTGCCCGCCAACGCCAGCAGAATCCCGAAGGTGGAATAAGTGAAAAAGTTGCGGCTGGAAGTGCCTTGCCGCTCCAAAAGAACAAAAGACACGATGTAGCAGGCCGCTCCGCAGACCAGCATGACCACGGCCATCACCGGCGCCATTTGCAGGCCGCCGCTGAGACTGACGGCGAAGGCCACCGCGCATTGAGCCGTCTCAAAGGCGGTGAATGAGAAGCCCCGAAACAGCGTCCGGACGATCGTGCTGGAGAGGTAAATCATGAGCAGCACCACTTGCGCGGTGAGCAGCCACGGATGGGGAATGGCTGCGTAACCTTCGGGCAGGCCTCGCGCATTCGTCACCAGCCAGGTGGCCAGCAGCACTGAAAGATCCGCGGCGGTGGCCCCCAGCCAGCGCTCGCTCAACCAGTGTTCCAGGCAGGCGGAAGCTTCGATGGCCGCGGCCACGGCGAGAAACAGGTACGTGAACGGCAGAACGTCATGCGTGGCCAGCAACAGAGCGGCGGCGGTTCCCAGAGCGGCCAGGGTGGCGAACGTGGAAACGATCAGCAGGCTCTTGCGCCAGGAAATCGCCATGCCGAAAACGGCGAAGAGCAGCAGGACGGCCGCGGCCATCCGGGGGTCAATCGCGTGGAAACGTACGGTCGCCTCCCAAAGCAAGGGACAGAGCACCAGGACGGCGGTCAGACTGTCCAGCGCGGTCTTCAGCCGCTCCGAGGCCGGAGTTCGAGCGGCCCAGACGAGCCACAGCAGAGCATAGGCGATCCCGGTGGCAATTCCCGCCCTCGCGGGCAGGGTGCCGGATTCGGTCAGGGCACGCAGCAGGTAGGCGCCGGCCAGCCCCAGCAGCGCCCTTCCTGCAACCGGCAGTATGGCCGGCATCCGGGCAAGCGGATGGTTCACGGGAATCTCGGGCGCGCTCGCCGCCGGTGCCGCGGGGGCGCTCAGGCCGATGCGCTGCTCGATATACGCCACGCGGTTCGTGAGGTCACGGACCGCGCACTCCAGGGCCTCCCACTCCGGTTGCGGCATGGCAACTTCCTCAGATCTCGCGAGCCTTTCCCCTCCGGTCAGAGCAGTGGGACAAGGCAATAGTATAACCAAAAGACCCGCTTATATCTAAATGCGGGTTTGCAAGGGAACATGTAGGGTTTCACTGCATTTGAATGTCGGGAGCGTCGGGCAATTGGGGCAAGACACACATAAATTGGGGCAAATCGCCAATTATGCGCCCGCGTTCGCCCAGGGAATCAGTTACCCAAATTGGAAATCTCCGACCAGAACTTAGTCAAGTAACTATTTTTCAATAGTTTAATACCCTCTTGTAGAATTTACCGTCAACCTCTGGAAAACTCTTGACAGGAAGGGTATGCCATGAAATAGTTAATGAGGTTAACCTTTGACCGGGGTAACTACGTTACCCGGAACCCGGGGTGGGCCGGCACTACGGGGCTTAAGGACCTGACAGGAGCCAAAGCTCATGGCGCAGCCGGCCACTGCTGGGGCAGGTTCCTTTCTCGCCCACCTGCGAACCATTTCCCCCAACGCCTGTTTCCAATGCAATCGCTGCACGGCAGGTTGTCCGTTGGCGGCGGCGATGGACCTCACTCCCGCGCAAGTCGTACATTACCTGCTGCTGGGTGACTGGGAACCGGCTCTCCAGTCGCAGTCGATCTGGGCGTGCGTGCATTGCGAGACGTGCACCGCGCGTTGCCCGCAGCAAGTGGACATCTCCGGCCTGTTCCACCTCGCGCGCGCCACGGCCTGGCGCACCGGCCGGGTGGCGACTGACCAGGCGATTGCCACCTATTTCGCTTCTTTCATCGAGAACCTCTATATCTATGGCCGTGCGGCGGAATTGCCGCTGACAGTCATCTGCAAGCTGAAAAGCGAGGACTACCTGCAGGATTTCACGCTGGGTCTCCGCTTGATCTCGCGTGGGCGCTTGAATTTCCTGAACATCCCGCGCGGCGCGGCGCGTTACCGGCGGCTGTACGAGAGAGTCCGGCAGCAGGAGGCGCAGACCGCATGAAACGCTACGCCTACTATCCGGGATGCTCGCTGGAGACGATGGCTTGCGAGTACGATGCTTCGTTTCGCAACCTCTGCGGCCAACTAGGCATTGCGGTGGAAGAGATGCGGGACTGGTTCTGCTGCGGCGCGGGGATGCTGGGGAACTTGTCGCCCCTGCTCGGCCTGGCGACACCGCTGAAGAACCTGGCGCTGGCCCACGAGCGCGGCTTCAGTCAAGTGGTTGCGCCGTGCAGCGCCTGCTATAGCCAGTTCAAACGCGCGGGCCATGAGTTACAGGAACATCCGGAATTGCGGGGCCAACTCGAAGAGGTCATCGAGTATCCGCTGGACCATGGCGTGGAAGTACTGCATCCGCTGGAGATGCTGGAACGCGAGCTGGAGGGGCGGGCGTTAAAAGTCGAAGCCGATCTCGGCCACCTGCGGGTTGCCTGCTACTACGGCTGCCTGCTCACACGGCCGCCCAAGGTGGTGAACTTCGACGACTGCGAAGACCCGCGGAGCATGGACCGCTTGCTCGAGCGGGTAGGCATCCCCACCGTGAACTGGACGCGGAAAACGCTTTGCTGCGGCGCGTTTTATGCCATGGTGAACCCCTCGAAAGTGCTGGAGCTGACGCGCGACATCCTGGCGGATGCCGCCGCGGCCGGGGCCAACGCACTGGCGGTGGCTTGCCCGGTTTGCCACCTGAATCTGGATGCACGGCAGCCCGAGGTCAATCGGGCTTATGGCACGGACTTCTCGCTGCCGGTCTTTTACTTCACCCAGCTCCTGGGCCATGCCTTGGGAGTGCCTGCCGAAGGGCTGGGCCTGTGGCGGCATGTGGTGGATCCCCAACCTCTGCTGGGCGCGGCTGCGGCGCCTGTAAGGGCTTAAGCGATGAGCGACAAATCCACAGTTGGCGCCGTTCTGGTGGTGGGCGGAGGCGTGGCCGGGATGCAGTCCGCGCTCGACCTGGCCGACTCCGGCTACAAGGTGTACCTCGCCGAAAAGGAAAGCAGCATCGGCGGGACCATGGCGCAACTCGACAAGACCTTCCCGTCGAACGATTGTGCCATGTGTATCCTGGCGCCGCGCCTGGTCAGCGTGGGACGGCACCTGAATATCGAGATACTGACCAATACCGAGCTGACGGCGCTGGGTGGGGAAGCCGGGAACTTTCAGGCGCAATTGCTGCGCCGGACGAGCTACATCGACCCCAATCGGTGCACCGGCTGCGGCGAATGCACCGAGGCCTGCCCGGTCGAATTGCCGAGTGAGTTCAACCTGGGGCTGAATGGGCGAAAGGCGATCGCCAAGCGATATCCGCAGGCGGTGCCGGCGCAGTTCGCCATTTCCAAGCGCGAGAGGCCACCCTGCCAGGCGGCTTGCACCGCCGGAACCAACGTGCAGGCCTATGTGGCGCTGACGGCGCAAGGCAAGTTTGCCGAAGCGCTGGGCGTGGTCCGGGAGCGCATGCCGTTCGCTTCCGTGTGCGGGCGGATTTGCCTGCACCGCTGCGAGCAGCAGTGCAACCGGAACGCGGTGGACCAGCCGCTGGCCATCATGCATTTGAAGCGCTTCCTGGCCGACTGGGATTTCGAACACCAGCCGCCCTTCCCGGCGCCAGTCGAGAAAACCCGCCAGGAGCGGGTGGCCGTGATCGGCGGCGGGCCGGCCGGCCTCGCCTGCGCGCACGATCTGGCCAAGCTGGGCTACCCGGTTACGCTGTTCGAATCCGCCGCGAAACTGGGCGGCATGCTGCGCGCCTGTGTGCCGCAGTTCCGCCTGCCGGAAGCTTACCTGGACCGGGACATCGAGTATCTGCTCTGGCCCGGTTTCGAGGTGCGCACGAATGCCGCGCTGGGTCGCGACTTCACGCTGGAGCAACTGGAAGCCGAGGGCTACCGGGCCGTCTTCCTGGCTACCGGCGCCCACAAGCCGAAACGGCTGCCGATTCCGGGGCACGATCTGGAAGGCATCAGCTTCAACATCGACTTCCTGCAAAAAGCGCGCGACGGCGAGCCTGCGGATCTCAATGGACGGCTGCTGGTGATCGGCGGCGGCAACGTCGCCATGGATGTGGCGCGCACGGCGCGCCGCCTGGGCGCCGGGAAGGTCACGATGGCCTGCCTGGAGAGCCGCCAGACCATGCCCGCGCACGCCTGGGAAGTTCAGCAGGCTCTCGACGAAGGTATCGAGATCGTCAACGACGTCACTTTCAAGCGCTTTCTGGGTGAGAACGGCCGGGTGACCGGCGTGGAAGCGAAGCGCATCCGTTCGATGGCCTTCGACAAGGATGGCCGGCTCACCCTGGATGAGATTGCAGGCAGCGATTTCGTCATCGCGGCTGATCGGGCGGTGGTGGCCATCGGGCAGACTCCGGATCTGAGCTTCCTCGATCCGAAGAACCAGATCCGCGTGCGGCGCGGCATGGTGGAAGTCGATCCGGAGACCCTTGCCACCGGCGATCCGGGTGTATTTGCCGGCGGCGATGCGATGGCCGGGGAGCCGCCACTGCGCATCTTCGCGGGCGGTGACGTGGTGACCGGCACGGCATTCGTGGTGGACGCGGTAGCCGCGGGTCACAAGGCCGCGGAATCCATTCACCGCTCGCTGGAAGGCACGCCGTGGCCGGAGCCCGCCGCCCAACCCGAGCCGCCAAAGCTGACACGCGAAGAGGCGCAGCGCAAGCTCCGCCAAGGCGAAATCGAGCGCCAACCCCGCGTGACGATTTCCGAACGTGGGGCCGCCGAGCGGCTGCAAGATTTCGATGAGATCGAACTCGGGTACACGGCGGAAATGGCCATCGCCGAGGCGAGCCGATGTCTGAACTGCGGTTTGTGCTCGGAATGCCTGCAATGCGTGGCCGCCTGCCAGGCGCACGCCATCAACCACCTGCTGCCCCGGCAGGAGCAGCGGAATCTGAATGTGGGCGCGGTGATCCTCGCCCCGGGCGCGGAAATGTTCAACGCGGAGAGCAAGCCGGAGTACGGTTTCAAACGCTTTCCCAACGTGGTCACCAGCCTCCAGTTCGAGCGGATTCTCAGTCCCAGCGGCCCGTTCGGCGGCAAGGTGCGGCGGCCGTCGGACCAGCAGGCGCCGCGGAAGGTGGCCTTCCTCCAGTGCGTGGGATCGCGCGAGGCCGGACGCAACTACTGCTCCTCGGTGTGCTGCATGTACACGGCCAAGCAGGCGGTGATCGCCAAAGAGCATCAGCCCGGACTCGATTGCACCGTCTTCTATATCGATCTGCGCGCGGTTTCCAAGGGCTTCGAGCAGTATATCGCCAGGGCCAAGGCCGAAGACGTGCATTACATCCGCTGCCGGCCTTCGGCCATTCGCGAAATTCCCGGCAGCCACAATCTGATTGTGGAGTACGCCGATCCGGCCGGCGCGCCGCAGCATGCCGTGTTCGATATGGTGGTGCTGGCGGTCGGCTACTCGGCGGAGAAGACCCGCAAGCTGGCCGAGAGCATCGGCATCCAGGTGGATGAGAACGGCTTCTGCCGGACGCCCTCGTTCTCTCCCAGCCATACTTCGCGGCCGGGCGTGTTCGTCTGCGGTCCGTTCGCCGAACCGATGGATATTCCGGAGACGGTGGCGGCAGCCAGCGCCTCGGCCGCCCATGCCATGAGCCTGCTGGCGGATAGCCGCGGCACCCTGGTCCGGCCGAAGCAGTATCCGCCGGAGCGCGACGTCAGCGCCGAAGAGCCGCGCGTGGGCGTCTTCGTGTGTCATTGCGGGACCAACATCGCCGGGGTGGTGGACGTGGAGCGGGTGGTCCAATACGCGCGCACCATCCCTGGAGTGGCGTACGCGGAGCGCAATCTGTACACCTGCTCGGACGACACCCAGAAGCGCATCCGGGAGAAGATCGCCGAGTTGGGCTTGAACCGCGTCATCGTGGCTTCCTGCACGCCGCGGACGCATGAGGCGCTGTTCCGCGATACCATCCGCGAAGCCGGCCTCAACCAGTATTATTTCGAGCTCGCCAACATCCGGGACCAGTGCTCCTGGGTGCACATGCGCGAGCCGGAGAAGGCCACCCGGAAGGCCATGGACCTGGTTCGCATGGCGGTGGCCAAGGTGCGGCTTGACACGGCGCTCTACAAGCGCCCGCTGGCGGTGACGCAGGCGGCGCTGGTGCTCGGCGGCGGCCCGGCCGGGGTAGTGGCCGCGTTGGAACTGGCCGATCAGGGCTTTCCGGTGGTCCTCGCCGAACGGAACAAGGAGTTGGGCGGCCATGCGCGCGATCAGCGCTACCTGCTCGGCGCCGAAGAGAATTCCAGGGTTGGGCTATCGCAATTGTTGGCGCGCGCGCATTCCCACCCTAAGATCAAAGTGCTCCTGCGCACCCGCCTGAAAGACTTTGCCGGCTCATTGGGGAACTTCCATTCCACCCTCGTGCAGGACGGCGTGGAACAGCAGTTTTCCCACGGCGTGTTGATCGTCGCCACCGGCGCGGAGCGCTACCGGCCCGCCGAATACCTTTACGGAGACGACCCGCGCGTGATTCTGAACTACGACGTGGAAGGCCGGATCGCCGCCGGAGAGCTGCGCACGGACTCGGTCGTATTTATCCAGTGCGTGGGATCGCGCTGTGCCGAGCGCACCTACTGCAGCCGCACCTGCTGCACGGACACGGTGAAGAACGCGATACGGATCAAGGAGCTGAATCCGGCGAGCCAGGTGTCGGTGCTCTATCGCGACATTCGCACTTATGGCCTGCGCGAGAGGTTCTACCGGCGGGCGCGCGAGCTGGGCGTGAGGTTCATCCGTTATGCGGACGACCAAACGCCGCAAGTGGCCGCCCACAATGGCCGGCTGGCAGTGGCCGCCGAAGATCAGCTCACGCTGAGGCGGATCGAGTTGGAAGCCGATACGGTGGTGCTGGCATCGGCTACCATTCCCAACCCGGAGAACAAGGAACTGGCGCAGATCCTGAAAGTTCCGCTCGGCGAAGAGGGCTTCTTCCTGGAAGCGCACCGCAAGCTGCGCCCGGTGGATTTTGCGAGCGACGGTATTTTCCTGTGCGGGGCGGCCCAGGCGCCGATGGATTTGCGCGGGGCCTTGTCGCAGGCGGCGGGCACGGCCGCGCGCGCCGCGACCGTGCTGGCGCGCGACACCATTGAACTCGAACCGTCCGTTTCGCACGTGGTCGAAGATAACTGCGACGGCTGCGCTTACTGCGTGGACCCGTGCCCCTACCATGCGCTGCGGCTGGTGGAGTACGACACGAATGGAACCATTAAGAAGCGCGTCGAGGTGGACGAAGCGGTGTGCAAAGGCTGTGGAACGTGCCAGGCGACCTGTCCGAAGAACGCCATCTTCGTTTGGCATTTCCGCCCCGAGCAACTGACCGCGCAGATCCACGCGGCTTTGAACGTTTGAGGTGCTTGGCAGATGAGCGAAACCGAACTGTGTGAGTCACAAGCGGCCGGGGAAAGCGGCGGCGAAGGGTGGGAGCCGCTGATCCTGACCTTCTGTTGTTATTGGTGCGCGTATACCGGCGCCGACCTGGCCGGCACCTCGCGATTGCAGTATCCCGCCAACATCCGCATCATCCGCGTGCAGTGCAGCGGCATGGTTCATCCGAATTTGGTGATTGAGGCGCTGACCAAGGGCGCCGATGGAGTGCTGATGCTCGGTTGTCATCCGGGCGATTGTCATTATCTGGAAGGCAACCTGCGCGCCCGCTCTCGCGCGGAGGCCATCTCCCTGATGTTGGAAGATTTCGGACTGGAGCCAGAGCGCTTCCGTCTGGAGTGGGTGTCGGCTTCCGAAGGACCGCGCTTCGCACAGGTAGTCACCGAAATGGTGGAGCAGGTCAAGCAACTGGGGCCGAGCCCGTATCGAAGCTGAAAAAAGGAGGCGCAGCATGGCTGCCCGTTTAGCCGAAGAGTGGTTCGCAATCTGCGGCGGATGCGAGGTAACAATCCTCGATATCGGCGAACCATTGTTGGACTTGTTGGAAAAGGTCCAGATTGTCCACATGCCGGTGCTGATGGATCACAAGCTGTATGGCCAGACCGGCGAAAAAGCGGAAATGGAAATCCCGGAGGCGGAGGTAGGCCTCGTCTCCGGCGGCATCCGCAGCGACGAGCACAAGCATCTGGCGCAGGAGATGCGCAAGAAATGCCAAACGCTGATCGCCTTGGGGTCCTGCGCCTGTTATGGCGGCATCCCCGCGCTTGCCAACCTGTGCAGCACCGAGGAATTGCTGACCAAGGTGTATCGGGAGAGCGTCACCACCGACAAGAATGGATTCCCCCACGAGGAAGTCCCCACTCTCACCGATCGTGTGTACGCCCTCAGCGAAGTGGTGAAGGTGGATTTGATGCTGCCCGGTTGCCCCACCACGCCGGAGATGGTTGCGGGCGCGCTCACCGCGCTGCTGGAAGGCCGCCCGTTCCCGCTGTCGACCAAGAGCGTCTGCGACGAATGCCCCACCATCCGCGAGAAGAAGGCCGTCTCGGCACTCAGGCGGCGGCTGGAACCGCCCGAGTTCACTCCCGGCGCTCCGCTGAACCAGATGCGCTGCTTTATCGAGCAAGGGTTTCTGTGTAACGGTCCGGCGACGCGCTCCGGTTGCGGCGGCAGCGATGGCACACCGCGCTGCATCCGCGCTTATATGCCGTGCGAAGGGTGCTTCGGACCGCTGTCGGAGAAGGCCAATCCCATGGTCGACATGATGGGCGCGCTTTCTTCGGTTGGCCTCGATCCGAAACAGATTTCGGACCGGGCCGCATCATTTAATCGATTTTCCGGTGCGGGCCGCCTGCGGCCGGTACCCAAGAGGTGAACCATGGGAAAGACTATAGTCATTCAGCCTGTGACGCGAATTGAGGGCCATGCCAAGATCACCATCCAACTGGATGATGCCGGCAACGTAAACCGGGCCCGGGTGAATGTCATCGAGTTGCGCGGGTTCGAGCGCTTCTGCATAGGGCGGCCTGTGGAAGACATGCCGCGCAT
>DASWZP010000386.1:0-19096 GCA_036404395.1 Bryobacteraceae bacterium
AGCAACATACACGCCCGCCAGGTCTTCTTCATCGACGAGATTCACCGCCTGCTGCCCGACGTCGAAGAGATGCTCTATTCGGCGCTGGAAGATTTTCGCGTCGATATCCTGGTCGGGGTCGGGCCGGGTGCTCGCACCCACTCGCTGCCCATGCCGAAGTTCACCGCCATCGGCGCCACCACGCGCCAGGGCCTGGTCAGCGCGCCGCTGCGCGGCCGATTCGGGCTGGTGCTGCGCCTGGATCCCTATACGGTCGAGGAGCTGAAGACCATCGTCAACCGGTCGGCGCGTCTGCTCAGCGTGGAAATCGAGGATGGCGCCGCGGAGGAGCTGGCCCGCCGTTGCCGCGGGACGCCGCGTATCGCCAACCGCCTGCTGCGCCGCGTCCGCGACTATGCGCAAGTGCGCGCCGACGGCCGGATCACGCTGCCGGTGGCGCAGACCGCGCTCAACCTGCTCGACGTGGACCGTTACGGCCTGGACGAGATCGACCAGAAGATCATGCTGACGATTCTCGAGAAGTACCGCGGCGGCCCGGTCGGCGTCGGCACCATCGCCGCGTCGATCTCCGAGGAGGCCGACACCATCGAGGAGGTTTACGAGCCGTACCTGATCCAGCTCGGCTTCCTCAACCGCACCCCTCGCGGCCGCGTCGGAACCGAACTCGCGTTCGACTATTTCCACGTGAAGCGCAAGCTGCCGCACGACGGGCAACCGGGGCTGTTCTGAGCCCCTGTTAGGATAAGACCGTGGACCGCAAGGAGCTACAGGCGCTTTCCAGAATCCGCGCGAGAGAAGCCAAGGCGCTGCTCGACGCCGGTTTGCACGATGGGGCGTTCTACCTGGCTGGTTATGCCGTGGAGTGTGCGCTCAAGGCGTGCATCGCGAAGAAGACGCAAAGGCACGAGTTCCCTGATAAGGACCGCGTGAACAAGAGCTACACGCACAGCCTGGTCGAGTTGATCAGACTGGCCGAACTCCGGGACGCGCTCGATGCTCGGATAAAAGGCGACACCGTGTTTCGCGAAAATTGGGGCATCGTCGTATCATGGTCAGAGGATAGTCGATATCTTCGCAACACTGCGGAAAAAGCACGGGGCCTGGTAAACGCCGTCGGCAATCCGAAGAGCGGAGTCCTCTCATGGCTCAGACATTACTGGTAGGACCTGAGATCGAGACCGGCAGGAAGATCCTGCGGGCGCTGGATGACGCAAAGCTCAAGGTCAGCGTCGCCATGTGGTCCGTGCTTTCGTCGTACGGCGATTGGCGCCTCGTGCTTTCGTCTAGTCGCTTGGATTCAAAGGGAACCCAGGGGGCCTATCACGCTGTATTCGAGGCCTTGGACAAAGCGGGATTCACGATTCGGGACACCGAGTCCCTCGTGATCTTCAGCATGAAGGACAAGTTTATCCGCGAGCTGCGCCAGGTTTTCGCCAAGGCAGCGAGCGTCGAAGGAATGCGGCTAGGTGGCCAAACTTTCGGCGATCGCCACATCGAAGACGCGTACGTCTACCGTATTTCCTAGCCTGATTTGAAGAAGCTCACTTATCTCAGCCTCGGCTCCAATATCGGCGACCGCGAGCGAAACCTGCGCGCGGCCATCGAGCGGCTCGGCGCGCCCGGTTTGCGCGTGCTGCGAGTTTCGCCCGTCTACGAAACCGAGCCGGTCGATTATACCGATCAGCGCTGGTTCTACAACCTTGTGGTGGAGGCCGAGACCACGCTGTTTCCCATGCAGCTTCTGGCGCGGGCACAGAAGGTGGAGCGCGTACTGGGCCGCGTGCGCACCGTTCCCAAAGGACCGCGCATTATCGATATCGATATCCTGCTCTACGGCACGGCCGTGGTGCGCGGCGGCAAGCTGGAAATTCCGCACCCGCGCTTGAGCGAGCGGCGGTTCGTGCTGGTCCCGCTCGATGATCTCGCGCCGGACTTGCGCCATCCGGTGACCCGCAAGACGGTCGCCGAGATGCTCCGCGCCGCGCCGCCCGCGGTGGTGCGGTTGATACACTCGTAGTTGCCAACGTGCCCGACCTCCAGCAAGCCCTGAAGAAGTACTGGGGCTACGATTCGTTCCGGCCCATGCAGGAGCGCATCATTCAGAGCCTGATGGAGGGCCACGACGCCGCCGTGGTGATGCCCACCGGCGGCGGGAAATCGCTGTGCTACCAGCTTCCGGCGCTGGTGAGCGGCCGCACCGTGCTGGTGGTCAGCCCGCTGATCGCTCTCATGCACGACCAGGTGGCGCAGCTCGCCGACATGGGCATACCGGCCGCCATGCTCAACAGCACGCAGCCGGCCGAGGAGCAGCGCGCAGTGATGCGCGCCGCTGCCCAGGGCGCTTTCCGCTTGCTCTATCTTTCGCCCGAACGCCTGGCGCGGGAAGACACCGTGGCGTGGCTGGAAAAGGTTCCCCTGGCGCTGTTCGCCATCGATGAGGCGCACTGCATCTCCGAATGGGGCCACGAATTCCGCCCCGAGTACCGCCAGTTGGCCTCGCTGCGCCAGAACTTTCCCGATATCCCGATCGCCGCCTTCACCGCCAGCGCCACCCGCCGCGTGCGGCACGACATTCTCGAACAGCTCCGGCTGCGCGACCCGCACAAATACATCGCCAGCTTTCACCGCGCCAACCTGCGCTATGTGGTGGAGGAGTGCGCCAGGAATTCCCACCGCCAGCGCCTGTTGCAGGCCGCGCGCGCGTACGCCGGGCAGAGCATCATCGTCTATGCGCCCACCATCGCGCTGGTCGAAGAACTGGTCGATTTTCTGGGCAACCACGACATTCCCGCGGTCCCCTACAACGGCCAGATGGAGGCTCGCGACCGGCGCCGCAACCAGGAACGCTGGATGAACGACGACGTGCGCGTGCTAGTGGGCACCATCGCCTTCGGCCTCGGCATCAACAAGGCCGCCGTGCGCGCCGTAATCCACACCTCGCTGCCCAAATCCATCGAACAGTATTATCAGGAAGCCGGCCGCGCCGGCCGCGATGGCCAGCCCGCCGATTGCGTTCTGCTCTGGCAGCCCAAGGACACCGGCCTGCTGGCTTATTTCATCGACCAGTTGCAGGACCCGCAGGAAAAGGAGCGTGCCTGGCAGCGCTACCACGCCGTGCGCCGTTTCGTCGAAAGCGCCCGCTGCCGGCACTTGCAAATCTGCAACCACTTCGGCCAGACGCCGAAGTGGACGCGCTGCGACATGTGCGACGTTTGCGGCAACCGGCCGGCGTGGCTCGAGGAGCCGATCGTCGAGGCCTTCGCGAAGAAGAGCGCCAAGAAGAAAAAGAAACGTGCGGCCCAGTCCGAAGCGCCCCGCACCGAAACCCACCGCGAGCCGGCGCCCACGCGCGCCGGTGCGCCTATCGCATCTGTCGAGCCGCCTGCCGACCGGGAGTTGTTCGACTTCCTGAAGCAGTGGCGCCTCCGCGCCGCCCAACGCGCCGCCGTCCCGGCGTATGTCGTGCTCTCCGACGCCTCGCTCGAAGACCTTTGCCGCAAGCGCCCCTCCAACCTGCGCGAGTTGCTGCGCGTATTCGGTTTCGGCGAGCGCAAAGCCGAGCAGTACGGTAGCGAAATCTTCGCCGCGCTCGAAGCTTTCCGTAACGGCGCGCGCGCCGAGCGCCAGGAGCGCCAGGCTTCTCCGGCCGAAGAGACCATTGCGCTGCTCGCCGAAGGCAAGTCGCTCGAGGAGATCGCCCGCATTCGCGGCCGCCGCCTTTCGACCGTGGTCGAGGTGGTGGTGGGGCTGATCGCCGAAGGCCGCGTGGATTATCGAGTGGAGTGGGTCGGGGAGGCTCGCCACAACGAGATCGCCGAGGCCGTCCGCCGCCTCGGCGCCGACCGACTTAAAACGCTCAAGGATGCACTGCCGACGGATGTCACATATGAGGAGCTGCGGCTGGTGATGGCTTGGGTGAAGCGGAAGCCGGTCGAACCGCTGTGAATGCCTCTTTTTTCTGACACATACGGCAAATACAACGAATCATCTTGCGTTTCGTTAATATCTGATCTGAAATATCTTGTTGATTCCTTCTATGAGTGATATAGTGAAGTCATGAAGACACAATCCGCTGCGGACCACATTCGCGAATACGTCAAGGAGCAGTTCCTCGAAAAGGCGCAACTCCAGGGCCTGACCAGCATCCGGATTGTTGCGGGCGAAGTCCACAAAGGCCTGGGTCTGAGAAACCAGGTCCCGAACGTGTGCCAGGTGCTGCGATCCCGGAAGTTCCTCAACGAGAACCAGCTCGTTCTGGAGAAATTTGAAGGACCGCCTTCCGGTCTTGGCACCACCGCTACCTTCACCTATCGGCTCACGGCGAATCGCGGTCCAGTGTCGGAGAAGGAGCCGTTCCTCCTGAGCCTCCGCGGCATCGCCAAGGATACCTTTGCGAGCCTCGGCGGCGGAGAGACGTTCATCCACAGTGAACGAGATAACTTTCATCGGCGTGAGGAAGACCGTTGAGCCGGATCTACTGGGACACGATGTTGTTCGTGTACTGGTTCGAAGACAATCCGCGGTACGCGGATCGAGTGGAAGAGATTTACCGCAAGATGCAGCAGCGAAAAGATAAGCTCTTGACCAGCACCTTCACGCTCGGCGAGATTCTGGTGGGACCTTATCGGCGCGGCCAGGCCGACGAAGGAGTCAAGATCCGCCAGTTGTTTG
Organism: Bryobacteraceae bacterium; assembly: GCA_036404395.1. Classification (GTDB taxonomy): domain Bacteria; phylum Acidobacteriota; class Terriglobia; order Bryobacterales; family Bryobacteraceae; genus Bog-375. The sequence continues at coordinate 4,672 of DASWZP010000386.1, forward strand.
AGTCGGCCGAGGTCGAACTGATCCCGTTTGCCGCAGAGACTGCGGAGCGTTATGGCCAGATTCGTGGAAGCTCTCGCGTGACGCCCGCCGATGCCATACATCTGGCGAGTGCAGGGCACGCCGGAGTGGATCTCTTCCTCACCAACGACCGCGAACTGCGCGACCTCGTGATTCCCGGCATCCACTTCATCGCAGATCTCGACGTCAACCTGTTCTGAACCGCACCACAAGCCAGTTCACCGCTTCACGGCAGTACGGCATCGGTGGCTAGCGTGCGCCACCTGCCTACTTCACCCGCTGCAACTCCCCAATCTCTCCGTGAGCTTTGTCATCCGCGGCGTACTTCGCCAGAAAACCGCGAAGCGCCACGGTAGGCGCCGTGAGCGCCATTTTGTCCTTGCCGCGAGGCCGGTTCGGCAGTTCCAGCGCAGCCTGCTGCCGGAGCCACGCCGAGTCCAGATAGGCCCAGCGCAGGCTTCCACTGGTGACCCAGACCCGGACCAGAGTGTGACCCGGAACCTGAAAGTCGTCGGGATCATGCGGCGATAGGTCCACCAGCCGGGCTTGACCCGCCTGGAACAGCAGCGCGTCGAATTTGCGCGAAGTGCCATCGTCGCCGACGTAGGTGAGGGTGTAGCTGTTACCATCCCCGTGCCGGAAGATGCAGAGATCGCCTCCCTGGCCGGACTCCCACGTCCCCAGCAGGGCCGGGTCTACGACGGCTTCTTGGGCGGTCACCGCGGGGTCCAGTGAGATCAAGGCTGGATTGTCACACCCGGCCAGGACCAAAGCGCCCATCAGGGCCAAGAGAATTGTCGGAAATTTCATATATGTCAATGTCGACTCCTATAGAGGAACAGCGCTATCCGCGAGCGGTTCTTGCAGCATCGGCGTAACACTTAGGCTTGTGCCGCACGGAGAAGCGCCGGCAAGCCGGCGCTGGCAAGCTAAAGCGTGCCCTACCAATGTTATCCTGAAGCCAGCACCCCCGTTTCGGACACACACACTTGAAAATCGGTTTTGTCAGTCTGGGCTGTCCCAAGAATCTCGTCGACAGCGAAGTCATGATGGGCGCTCTGGTGGCCCGCGGACACGAGCTGACGCCTCATCCCGGCGACGCCGACGTGCTGGTGGTGAACACCTGCAGCTTCATCGATCCCGCCAAGAAGGAATCCATCGACACCATTCTGGAGATGGCGGAGTACAAGAAAACCGGCCGCGCGCGAAAACTGATTGTGGCCGGCTGCCTGGTGGAACGCTACCGCGGCGACATCCGGAAGGAGATGCCGGAGGTGGATGCGCTGGTGGGCACCAACGAGCTCGAGCGCATCGTGGCTCTTTGCGAAGGCGCGGACGGCGCCGGCGCGGCGCCCGCGGTCCCCTATCTCTACCACGACCTTACGCCGCGCGTGCTCTCGACGCCGGGCCACTTCGCTTACATCAAGATCGCCGAGGGCTGCGACCACCCATGCAGCTTCTGCGTGATCCCGCAATATCGCGGCGCGTTCCGCAGCCGCCGCTTCGAATCGGTGATCGCCGAAGCCACGCGCCTGTTTCAGCACGGCGTGCGGGAAATCAACCTGATCGGCCAGGATACCACCTGCTACGGCGAGGACCTGGGACTGCGCGACGGCCTGGCGCTCCTGCTCGAACGGCTGGCGCAAATCGACGCCGGGCACGAAACCTGGATCCGCTTCCTGTATGCCTATCCGAACAAAGTAACCCAGCGGCTGTTGGATGCGATCGCCGCGCACGACGCGCTGGTGAAATATATCGACATGCCGCTGCAACACGCGAGTGCGCGCGTGCTGCAGCGGATGAAACGTGGCGGCTCGGGCGAAATCTTCCTGCGGCTGATCGAGCGCATTCGCCGCAGCATTCCCGGCGTGGCTATCCGGACCAGCTTCATCGTCGGCTTCCCCGGCGAAACGGCCGCCGATTTCGAAGAGCTCTGCCAGTTCGTCCAGGCCGCGCGGTTCGACAACATGGGCGTATTCCTTTACTCGGATGAAGATTCGAGCGGCAGCTATGCGCTGGATGGCAAAGTGGACAGCCGCACCAAACGCAATCGCCAGCGGCGCCTGATGGCATTGCAGCGCAAGATCGCCCGCGCACGCGGCCGCGCGCTGGTGGGCGCGGAGGTTCCGGCGCTGGTGGAAGGCCTCTCGGCGGAAACCGATCTGCTGTGGCAAGCGCGCATGGCCACGCAGGCGCCCGAGATCGACGGCGTCGCGCTGATCAACGACGTGGAGGGCGCGGCGCCTCGGCCCGGCGAAATTCGCCGCCTGCGCATCACCGGATCGCACGATTACGATGTGGTAGGAACGCTGCTCCCACCCACCGAAGCCGCCACCGAGCTGCCGCCGCCGGGCCTGATACACATCGAGCCGCTGGCCGTCCGCGTATGAGGTGCCCGGTGTGCAAGAAGAAGGAGGTCGAGCTGGGCGACCCCGAATTCCCGTTTTGCAGCGAGCGCTGCCGCACTATCGACCTGGGCAATTGGGCGTCGGACAAATACGTGATCTCGACCCCGTTGCCACCGGATGGCGTCGAGACAGACGAAACGGACGAGGACGACTAGCCCAATGCCACATTTTCTTTCCCCGACTGAGCAACCGCGCGAGCTGTGGGGCGGACGCCCTTGTCCGCGCGCGACCCCCTGGTCGCGCAACGCTGCTGGCGAGCTCTTGGTCATTCAGGCGATCCGCGGGTCCAGGGGGACCCGCGCAGACCAGGGGGTCTGCCCCACAGCATGACTAGCGCCCCGCGCGATAGAATCGCTTTCGCCATCGCCACCTGGTTCGGTTGCGGGCGGTCGCCATGGGCGCCGGGGACGGTGGGTTCGGCCGCGGCCGTCGCCATCGCTATCGCGCTGCATGGTCACGCGGGATTCGCGCCATGGCACTTTCTGCTGCTGGCCGCCGCGCTGGCATGGCCCGCCGTGTGGGCCGCGGGTGTTGTGGAGCGGGCCTCTGGCGTCAGAGATCCCGGCTTCGTGGTGGTGGATGAAGTGCTGGGCCAGTGGATCGCGCTGGCCGGGGCGCATCCCTGGAACTGGAAAAGCTGCCTGGCCGCCTTCGCACTCTTCCGACTGTTCGATATCTGGAAGCCGCCGCCGGTGCGGCAATTGGAATCGCTGCCGGGCGGGCTCGGCATCAACGCCGATGACGCCATGGCCGGCGTCTACGCCGCACTTGTGCTATTGCTGGCGGGATGTTTCAATCTATATTAAATGCCCCTCCGGAAATCGCCCGCTAACCGGCCGCAGATCGCACAGGTCTCCCCGCACGCCGCCATCGCCGGCGGCGAGTTCCAGATCCGCGGGAAGGGATTTGCGAAGCCGGACCGTCCGCGCGTCAGGATCGGCGACGTGGGAGCGCCGCTGATCATCGGCTCGGATTCCTTCGTCATCGCCCGCGTGCCGGAGGGCGCCACCGCCGGTGAGCTGGTGATCGAAAGCGGCAAGCAGGCGAGCGAGGCATGGGCTTGCGACATCGGCGTCCCCATCGCCGATAGCCTGCACCCGGTGGGCAATCCGGCCATCGACGCGCTGGGCAACATTTACAGCACCTTCAGCGGTTCGCGCGGGCAGAAGGTGCCGGTCGCGGTGTTCAAGATCGACCTCAACTTCAACATGAAGCCGTTCCTTAACGACCTCATGAACGCCACCGGGCTGGCCCTCGATGCGGAAGGCCTGCTTTACATTTCCAGCCGCTATGACGGCTTTATTTACCAGGCGGCGCCGAGCGGCAATATGACGGTGTACGTGGAAGGCATGGGCGTCGCCACCGGCATCGCCTTCGACCGGCTGCGCAACCTGTACGTGGGCGACCGCAGCGGAACCATTTTCAAGATCAATCCCGAGCGGCAGGTTTTCGTCTTCGCCACCATCGAGCCTTCCATCGCCGCCTACCATCTGGCGTTCGGCCTGGACGGCTACCTTTACGTCACCGGTCCCACGACCTCGAGCTTCGATTGCGTTTACCGCGTCTCCGATCACGGCGAGGTGGAAGTGTTCTACCGCGGGCTGGGCCGGCCGCAGGGTCTGGCGTTCGACGAGACCGGCAACCTGTACGTGGCGGCTTCGATCGGCGGCCGCAAGGGCGTGGTGCGCGTGACGCCGGAACGCGAGGCCGAGCTGTTCCTCTCCGGACCGGGCATCGTCGGTCTGGCCTTTGCGCCCTCGCGCGCGCTGGTGGTCGCAACCACCAACGCGCTCTACCGCGTCGACGTGGGCATCAAGGGTCTGCCTCTTTTCTGATGAACGCCGAAATCATCGCGGCCGGTTCCGAACTGCTCACCGCGGAGCGCGTCGATACCAATTCGCTTTACCTCACCGCCGAGCTCAACAACCTGGGCGTGGAGGTCACCGCCAAAGCCGTGATCGGCGACGACCGCGACCGTCTGGCGGAAGCGGTGCGCGCGGCGCTATCGCGTTCGGCCCTTGTGATTCTCTCCGGCGGGCTGGGTCCGACCGAAGACGATGTCACGCGCGAAGCGGTGGCCCTGGCGCTTGATCGCAGGCTGGTCTTCCGCCCGGAAATCGCTGAACAGATCGAAGCGCGCTTCGCGCGCATGAAGCGCAAAATGGTGGAGGTGAACAAGCGGCAGGCGTTCGTGATCGAGGGCGCCGACGTGCTTCCCAACGACCGCGGCACCGCGCCCGGCCAATGGATAGAGGAATCGGGCGGCGTGGCCATGCTTCTGCCCGGGCCGCCGCATGAGCTGAAGGCGATGTTCGAGCGGCAATGCCTGCCGCGCCTGCGCCGCATTGTGCCGGATCATTCCATCCGCACCCTGTTGCTGCGCGTCACCGGGATACCGGAATCCGATCTCGATCAGCTCATCTCGCCGGTGTACAAGAAGTACCTCAACCCGGTCACCACCATCCTGGCGGGCAACGGCGATATTCAGGTGCACCTGCGCGCCCGGTGCGCCAGCGTGGGCGAGGCGGAAGCGCTGCTGGCCGAAGTGGGCGCGCCCATCGAAGCGTTGCTGGGCGACAAGATCTACTCGCGCAATGGCGATCCGCTGGAGGTGGTGGTCGGCGAGATGCTCCACAAGGCTCACGCCACCGTGGCTGTGGCGGAGAGCCTGACGGGCGGCATGCTCGGCGAGCGTTTCACCACCGTCCCCGGCAGCTCGCGCTACTTTCTGGGCGGCTTCATCGCGTATTCGAATGCCATGAAGGTGGAACTTCTCGGCGTGGACCCGCAGCTTCTGGCGCATTTCGGCGCAGTGAGCCGCGAGACCGCCGAAGCCATGGCTGCCGGCGCTCGCCGCGTCACGAAAGCCACCTATGCGCTGTCCGTTACCGGCCTGGCCGGCCCCGAGTCAGGCGAGGACGCCGCGCCGGTCGGCACGGTCTACGTGGCGCTGGCCGATCCCGAAAAGACCGTCGCCGTGCATCGCCAGTTCCTCGGCGACCGCACCAGAATCCGCATGTTCACCACGCAGATGGCGCTCGATGTGCTGCGGAGAAGGCTGATGGGACGCTGACGGGTTGACAGAAACAACCACTCTGATCGCCGGTGACCCCTCCTTCAACTGGCGCGGTATTGAGCGCATCGGAGCCGCGACCAAAGCGAGCGGTGGGTCCACTTATTGCCAAACGAGCCATCGAGGCAATTCCGCAATCAGCCCGCCCTCTTCAAACCCTTGCGGATGGCTTGCTTGAGCACGGTTTGGTAGCCGACGCCCGTCTTTGCGGCGATTTGCTGCGCCTGCTCGATGTCGGCAATTGGGACACGAATGGATATGGAGCGGGTTGCGTTCCGCTTGGCCTGTTCCATGAGGCGTTCCAGCACCTTCGGATCGGTTTTCCCGATATTCGATCCGGTCGAGCGAATTATGGTCCCGTCCTTGAGCGCGCGGGCAAACTCGCGCTCGGTCTGCCGGCGGCCTTGCGGAGTTGCGTACCAGTCGGCCTCCTCGGCCTCGGACTTGAACCCCGGAACGTCAGTCGATTTGCGCGGCATACTTGCTCCTCTCTGCAGCGTTCATTTCGTAAGCGGTCACGGTGCGGAACAGCTTCCGGCGAAGAGTGAACACGACGACCAGATAGCGGCCTGCTGCCGTTTTGCCGAAAAGCTTCCAGCGGTTTTCGCCACGGATCGATTTCGCTGGAACGATCGCGTGCGTGCCACCCGCGACCTCCTCAACCTCGAAGGGCGTAACAGCGTGGCGCAGGATATGACCCACGTTGGCGGCGTCCCAATCGAAGCACTCGATCTTGTCCAACACAATTTCAGTATATACGAGGAATGTATATACAGTGCGGGCGCCCCGGGGCCTACGACCGGGCTCCCTAGGGGCGAGGCATGCCTAGCCCGCGGCTGCGCGAGCCCTAGAACCCGTTGCTGCGGTGATTCACCAGGGCCAGGAATTCGTCGCGGGTTTTCTTGCGGGTGCGGAATGCGCCTAGCATGGCGCTGGTCATGGCGCCGGAGTGCTGCTTTTCGACGCCGCGCATCATCATGCAGAAGTGGCGCGCTTCGCAAATCACGCCCACGCCGACGGGGTCGATCACCTCGTTGATGGTTTGCGCCACTTCCTGGGTGAGGCGCTCCTGAATCTGCAGGCGGCGCGCGAACACATCGACGATGCGCGGAATCTTGCTCAACCCGATCACCCGGCTACGCGGGATGTAGGCCACGTGCACTTTGCCGAAAAACGGCAGCAGGTGATGCTCGCACATGCTGAAGAATTCGATGTCGCGCACCACCACCATCTCGTCGTATTTCACTTCGTACAGGGCGCCGTTGAGCACCTTCTGGACGTCCGTTCGATAGCCGCTGGTGAGGAACTTGAGGGCCTGATCCACGCGCTCGGGCGTGCGCCGCAGGCCCTGGCGGGCGGGGTCTTCGCCGAGTTTCTCCAGGATCTCGCGAATCTGCGGAGCGATACTGGGATCGATGCCGTCGCCGATGCCTGGTTCCGGCCGTTTCGGCTGCATCACTTTGACCAGCGCTTTATTGGATTTCATGGGCATCCATTTCAAAGATGTTACGCGCGGTCTCGGCGATGCGGACCTTTTCGAGCTGCGGCCATTCGCCGGGAAACATGCCGGGCCAACTACGTTTCAGACGCCGGCAGATTTCCACCGCCAGGTTCTCGGAAGTCGGCGTCAGATCGCGGAACGCCTCCACGTCGCAATTGAGATTTCGATGCTCGAACGGCTGCAACACCTCGCGCGCCACCAACTCATCCAGCCGCCGTGGGTCGATGGCCGAACCCGTGTTCGCATCCACCGGGCCGCGCGCGCTCACTTCCAGCACGTAATTATGGCCGTGCCCGAACGGGTTATTGCATTTGCCATAGAGGCTCCGGTTCTCTTCATCGCTGAGCCCGCGCGCGTGCAGGCGATGGGAGGCCGCAAACTGGTAGCGGCGGGTTACGCGGAACACGGCTGCTCTCCGAAGTAGTCGACGTACAGGTCCGGCGTTTCGTACAGCCGCACCGAATGCAGACGGCGGCCGGGGCCGGCCAAATGCGGCTCGATGCGCCGCCAGATGTCGCGCGCGATGTTCTCCGGGGTCGGAATCACGCGGTCGAACGGAGGCACTTCGTGGTTCAGAAAGCGGTGGTCGAACGGCTCGACAACCTCGCGGTTCAACACGTCCTTCATCTCTTTCAGGTCGAAAACCATGCCGGTGACAGGGTCGGGGTCGCCCTCCACGCTGACCTCCAGCAGGTAGTTGTGCCCGTGGCCGTTGGGGTTGGCGGCCAGGCCGAAAACGCGCTGGTTCTCCTCGTCGGTCAGCCGCGGATTGCGGCAGACGTGGGAAGCCGAAAATTCCACTTTCCGGGTAATCAGCATGGACAAGTATTCGACGTCCGAGCCGGCCTGGAGATACAATTATAATTATAGTTTCTCCCCATGCGGAGCGTCAAAACCGACCGTTTTCTGAAGATTGCCATTGCTGCCCTGCTGGCGGTGCTGGTCTATGTGATTTACGACGGCCTTCACGAACGGGTTGTCGCACAGGGCGATTCCGCGCCGGCCTTCACCGTGGTCGCCGATAGCGGCGCCACCATCGGTGTTCCCAACTTCGGCGGCAAGGTGCTGGTGCTCAATTTCTGGGCTACCTGGTGCCCGCCGTGCGTGCAGGAAACGCCGTCGCTGAGCCAGTTCGCCGCGCAGTTCAAGGATAAGGGCGTGGTGGTGCTGGCGCTGAGCGTAGATCGGGACGAAAAGGCCTACCGCGCGTTCCTGGACAAATACAAGCCGGCCTTCCTGACCGCGCGCGATTTCAAAGTCCACGCCGACTACGGCACCTTCATCTATCCGGAAACCTACATCATCGATGCGCGGGGCAAGGTGCAGATGAAGATTCCCGAGGGAGCGGACTGGAACGATCCCCGGCTGACGCAGTTCGTCGGTTCGCTGCTGTGACCTTCGCGCCGCTGGCGATTGCCGCGCTTCTCGCGTACGCCTCCCTGGTGGATGACGTGCGGATGCAGGCCGCTCGCCGCGATTTCGCCGCCGCCGAACGCGCCGTGCGCGCATACCAGGCGCAAAACGGCGCTACTGCCGAACTCGCCGCGGCGCTTTCCTGGTTGGCGCGCGGGGAGTTTGACACCGGCCGGTACGAGGAGGCGGATGCCTACGCCGGCGAGGCGCGCCGCGTCGCCGGCAGTCTGCCGGGCGTCCGCCAACCGGATGCGGACCCGCTTCTCTCGACCGCGCTGGGCGCCGCCATCGAGGTCCACGCGCGAGTGCTGGCCGCGGGCGGCCACCATACTCAGGCAGTGGCTTATCTGCGCGGCGAGATGGCGGCTTTCGGCGCCACCGGGGTGGCCGAGCGCATTCAGAAAAACATCAACCTGCTCGGCCTGGTTGGGACACCATCGCCGCCGCTCGATGAGGCGAACTGGCTGGGCCCCAAACCCGCCAGCCTGGCCAGCCTTCGCGGCCACCCCGTGCTGCTCTTTTTCTGGGCCCACTGGTGCCCCGATTGCAGAGCCGAAGCGGCGGTGCTCGCCCAAATCATGCGCGCCTACGGCCCCCAAGGCCTGGTCCTGATCGGACCCACCAGGCTCTACGGCTACGCCGCGCGAGGCGAAGCCTCCGCTCCCGCGGAGGAAACGCGATACATCGACGCCACCCGCCACCAGTTCTACTCCACTTTGTCGGATATGGCGGTGCCTGTGAGCGCCGCCAACCTTCTTGCCTTTGGCGCCAGCACAACTCCGACGCTGGTGCTGCTGGATAAAGATGGCATCGTCCGCTTCTATCACCCCGGCGCTGTCTCCGAGGCGCAACTTGCCGGAAGGATCGAGGCTTTGCCGAAACGGTAGGGGCGATTCAGGCGACGTTCATGAGGCCGGCTGCCAGGCGTTTGGCGCGCAGTCGGCGGTAGTCTTCCAAGTGGCGAATAGCCAGCGTCAATGCCGCGCGGCGCGCACAGAGTGATGCCAGCCGCAACCGCTCGGCCTTGTGAAGGCAGAAGTCAACGGTAACATTACGGCGAATCATATGACCATAGTGGCCAGAACCGGCCAGACTGCATAAGAAACAAGGTAAGTGGTGCCCCATAAAAGATAGGGGTTAGCGACTAACCACTTATGTGGGTGTTGTCGAGTTATTCGCCAAGCAATGCGGCGATTTGGTCCGCCTCGGCCGGCACCACCACTGGCGGGTTGGCGTAAGTGGATCGCAGCAAAGTTCCATCCGGCGCGTTCAAGGTTCCGGTGTGATAGCGGTGGATGTAATCCGGGTCCTTGAGCACGTTGCCGGTCAGCACGGCGACCACATCCGCGCCGGCCGCCATGGTTCCCGCGGCGGTGAGTTTGCGGATGCCCGCCAGGGTGGCTGCGGAGGCGGGCTCGCAGCCGATGCCGCAGCGGCCAATCACGGCCTTGGCGTCGGCGATCTCCTGCTCGGTCACTTTCTCCACCACGCCGCCGGATGTCGCCACCTCATGCAAGGCCTTCGGCCATGAGATCGGATCGCCGATCTTGATGGCGGTCGCCAGGGTTTCCGGGTGGACCACGGCTTTGAGGTGCGAGCGGTCGGTAGCACGATATAAGTCGAAAAACGGTGCGGCGCCTTCGGCCTGGATCACCGCCAGCCGCGGCAAACGGTCGATCAGGCCGAGCGTTTTCATCTCCCGCAGGGCCTTGCCGAACGCCGATGTGTTGCCCAGATTACCGCCCGGCAGCACCACCCAATCGGGCACGCGCCAGTCGCGCTGGTCCATCATCTCGACCATGATGGTTTTCTGACCTTCGATGCGAAACGGATTGATTGAATTGAGCAGGTAAATGCCGAGGCGCTCGGCCAACTGCCGCACCAGCGCCAGGATCTGGTCGAAGTTCGCCTCCACCTGGAACGTGCGCGCGCCGTATTCGAGCGCCTGCGCCAGCTTGCCGAACGAAATGTTGCCGTGCGGGATGAAGATGACCGGGTCGAGCCCCGCCGCGCTCGCATAGGCAGCCATCGAGGCCGAGGTGTTGCCGGTGGAAACGCAGGCCACGCGCCGCGCCCCCAGCCGCAACGCCTGCGCCACGCCGCACGTCATGCCGTTGTCCTTGAAAGATCCGGTGGGATTAAATCCCTGGTGCTTGAACGTGATGCGATCCAGGCCGCCATATTGGGCGGCGCGCGGCGCATCGAGCAGCGGCGTGTTGCCTTCGCGCAGGGTGACCACCTGCCGGTAATCGTCCACGAACGCGATCAACTCGCGATAGCGCCAGACGCCGCTTTGATCGAGCGGCGCGTTCGAAGTGCGGCGTTCGCGCCAGGTCTGCTTCCAGGCGGCCGGCTGGCCCTCGGGGGCTGGGTAGACGGCCTCCAGCAAACCGCCGCAACGCGGGCAGTTATAAATGATTTCGGTGATCGGAAAGCGCGCGCGGCAGCGCTCTTCGAAACAGGCAAGTTCCGCTGGCATGAAGCCTTATTATAAAGGAATGCTTCGCACCAACCTGGAAAACGGCGTGGTCTCGGTGATTGAGGCGCCGATGCCCGAGCGGCCTCCGGGCTACGCGCTGCTGCGCCTGCTGGTCGCCGGCATTTGCAATACCGACCTGGAATTGCAGCGCGGCTACTATGGCTTCAGCGGCACGCCGGGGCACGAATTTGTGGCCGAGGTGGTGGAAGCGGATGACGGCGCGCTGGTGGCCCAACGCGTGGTGGGCGAAATCAACCTGGCTTGCGCGCACTGCGAATGGTGCCGCAAGGGCCTGGGCCGGCACTGTCCCAACCGCACCGTGCTCGGCATCGTTGGCCATCCCGGTGCGTTCGAGGAATTCTTCACCTTGCCGGAACGCAACCTGCACGTGCTGCCGGAGGGCATCCCCCTCGAGCGCGCCGTCTTCACCGAACCGCTGGCCGCGGCGTGCGAGATTCTCGACCAGGTGACTATCCCGGCTTGTGCGCCGGTTGCGGTGCTGGGCGACGGCAAACTGGGCTTGCTGGTAGCGCAAGTGCTCGGCGCCCACGGCTACCCGGTGCGCTTGTTCGGACGCCATGAAGAAAAGATGCGGATCGCGGCCGCCTGCGGCGTGGCCACTGAAATGGCGAACGGCCAACTGCCCGTCGCGGAGTACGACTGGGTGGTGGATGCGACCGGCTCGAACGATGGCTTGCGGCAAGCCGTTGCCATGGCGCGCCCGCGCGGCACCGTGATTCTGAAATCCACCGTGCATGGCGCCGTGGGGGTGGATACCGCGCCCATCATCGTCAATGAGGTGACGCTGGTCGGCTCGCGTTGCGGCCGCTTCGAAGCCGCCATCCCGCTGCTCGATCACGCGCTGATCCGGACCCAGGACATGATCTCCGCCCGCTTCCCGCTGCGCGATGCCGCCGAAGCCTTCGAGCGGGCCGCCCAGCGCGGCGCGCTGAAAGTGCTGTTGGAAGCGTGACGGCGGGTTCTCTCGCGTGAACGCCTGGTTGACAGACGAAAGCGTCTGTCCTACTTCGCCGTCTCAGGTGGGGCAGACGCTTCCGCCTGCTAATTTTATTGTACCTATGTACCATGGTACAATCGGATCATGAAAGAACAACAGCCTCTCCTCAAAATCGAGCGCGTCCAGACGGGCGTGCGCATGGAAAAACGGGTGCTCAAGGTGCTCAAGGCGCTGGCCGAGTATCACGACCTGACGCTGGGCGATCTTCTCGAAGGCATTGTCCTGCACGCTTTCGAAGGCAAGGCCCCGTTCAGCCGCGAGACTCTCAAGCTGGTGACGGAATTGAAGCGAATCTACAAACTGGACCTGGACGCCACCGCCAGTCACCGCCTGGTGGAGGAGTGAAGCGCGCGGGCGTTGGCAAGCTTAGAGCATGCCCCACCATGCTACTTCTTCAGGTTCAGCACTTCGTTGAGAGAGCCCTGCCGGTAGCCTTCCAGGTCCAGGGTGACGTAGCGGAAGCCCAGCGATTTGAAGATTTCGGTGAAGCGCGCCGCCATCTCTAGCGTCAACGCTTTGGCCATCTCCTCGCGCGCGATCTCCACGCGCACCACGTCGCCATGGAATCGCACGCGAAACTGGCGGAAGCCGAGCGCCTTGATCTGCTCCTCGCCGGTCTCGATTGTCTTGACAGTCTCGACGGTCACCGGCGTCCCGTAAGGAATGCGAGAGCTGAGGCACGCCGATGCGGGCCGGTCCCACGTGGGCAGGCCGGCTACGCGCGAGAGCTCGCGGATGTCGGCTTTGGAAAGTCCCGCATCGGCGAGCGGCGCTGCCACGCGATGCTGAGTGGCGGCGGTTTGGCCGGGGCGGTAATCGCCCAGGTCGTCCACGTTCACGCCATAAACGATGTGCTCGAAGCCGCGCTCGCGGCCCACTTGTTCCAGGCGCGTGAACAGCTCGTCCTTGCAGTGAAAGCATCGGTCGGGATTGTTTCGCGTGTAGTCGGGGTTGTCGAACTCGCGGGTCTCGATGTATTCGTGGGCGATGCCGAATTGCGCCACGAACGCTTCGGCATCACGCTTATGCGATTCCGGAATCGAGGCGGAATCGGCCGTGACGGCGAGCGCTCCGGCTCCCACCGCGCGGTGCGCCGCCCAGGCCAGATAGGCCGAATCCGTACCGCCGGAAAAAGCCACCAGCATGCGGCCCATGCCGCGCAGGATTTCGAAGAGCCGCTCTTCCTTTTCCCGCAGGCGGGCCGGACTGGTGAGTTCTACTAGGGCGGCCATATTGATTAACGGCATCTGGCAGGTCGGGGACCTGCCCCACTTTAGTCTACTGGACTGGCAGCAGCTCCTGCGTGCCGCCGTTGCCATTTTCCGTATCGGGGATCACACTGGCGGCGGCCACCTTGTCGCCATCTTCCAAACTCACCAGGCGCACTCCCTGCGACGACCGGCCCACCTGGCGGATGGTGGCAGCCTCGATGCGAATCATTTTGCCGTTCTGGCTGACGATCATCAAGTCGGAGTCTTCGTTCACTGAAAGCACGGCGACCACTTTGCCGGTCTTGGCGGTGGTCTTCATGTTGATGACGCCCTTGCCGCCGCGCGCGGTCAGCCGGTAAGCCTCCAGCTTGGTGCGCTTGCCGAAGCCGTTTTCGGCGATGGAAAGAATCAGGCCGTCTTTTTCGACGACTTCCATGCCCACCAGAAAATCGCCTTCCGCCAGATCCATGGCGCGCACGCCGCGCGCCGTCCTGCCCATGGCGCGCACCTGGCTTTCGGCGAAGCGGATGGCCTGGCCCTGGTGCGAGCCCAAGAAAATATAGTTGCCGCCGTTGGTGATCTTGGCGCCGATCAGCTCATCGCCTTCATCGAGCGAGACCGCGATGATGCCGCGCGACATGGGATTGTCGAACTCGGTCAGCTCGGATTTCTTGATCACGCCGTGACGCGTCACCATCACGATGAACTGGTCCGGCACGAAGTCCGCCACCGCCAGAAATGCTTTCGGGGTTTCATCCGGCTGCAGGCTGATCAAGTTGGAAATATGCTTGCCCTTGCCGGTGGTGGTGGCGTCGGGAATTTCGTAGGCCTTCAGCCAATACACGCGCCCGCGCGTAGTGAAGATCAGCAGATAGGCGTGGGTGGAGGCGATGATCAGGTGCTCGACGAAGTCCTCCGTGCGCGTCCCCATCCCGATGCGGCCTTTGCCGCCGCGCGTCTGCCGCCGGTAAGTATCGACGGAGGTGCGTTTCAGGTAGCCGCCGCGCGTCACCGTCACCGCCGTGTCTTCCACGGCCACCAGGTCCTCCAGGCGGATTTCGCCGGAGTCCTCGATGATTTCGGTGCGCCGCTCGTCGCCGTACTCCTTTTGAACTTCCTTCAACTCCTTGACGATCAGGTCGCGCAGCACTTTGTCGGAGCCCAGAATCTCGAGGTACTCGGCGATGCGGCGCTGGATCTCGGCCAGCTCATCGAGAATCTTCTGCCGCTCCATGCCGGTCAGGCGCTGGAGCTGCATTTCGATGATGGCTTGCGCCTGCCGCTCGGTGAACTCGAAACGCGCG
>DASWZP010000387.1:0-20805 GCA_036404395.1 Bryobacteraceae bacterium
GATCTCGCCATCACGTTCAGCGCCGCCGCCGCGGCCGGCGGCCTGCTGTTGGCCGGCATCGCCTGGGCCGTTTCCCAGGGGTTGAAGATCGATTCGACCCGCCATCTGCCGCTCTGGTTCGGCGTCGGCGCCCTGCTCTACCTGCTTTCCACCGGCCTCCACTACGCCGGTCTGGCGGCCGAGCAATCCCGCGCCGCCGAGGCCCGCGCCGCCGAAGCCCGCACGCTCGCGCGCGAGGCCGAGCTGCAGGCCCTCCGCTTGCAAATCCATCCCCACTTCCTCTTCAACAGCCTGCATTCCATCGCCGCGCTGGCGTCCGTGGATGGCGCGCGCGCGCGCGAAATGTGCATCCGCCTTTCCGATTTTCTGCGCGTCAGCCTGGGCCTCGGCAGCCGCCCTGCCATTCCTCTCGGCGAGGAGCTGGATTTGGCGCGCAACTACCTCGAGTTGGAGCAGGTCCGCTTCAGCGACCGCTTGCGCGTCGAAATCGAAATCGAAGCCGGCTGCGAAAACTGCGCCGTCCCCGCGCTGCTGTTGCAGCCGCTGGTCGAAAACGCCGTCAAACACGGCATCGCCGGCTTAGTCGAAGGCGGCACCATTCGCCTGGACGCCCGCCGCGACGCCTCCGGAGTCGTCGTCACCGTGACCAACCCCTTCGATCCCGAGGCTCCGCCGCCCGAGCGCCTGGGGTTCGGCCTGGCCCAGGTCCGCCGCCGCCTGGAAGCTCGCTATGGCCCCCAAGCGCGCCTGGACACAGGCACCACCGAGGGCGTTTACCGCGTGGTGCTAAGGCTGCCCTGCGAGGGGAGGTGAGAAAGGGGGATATGCGTTGGTGGCGGCGCCTGCTGGGCAGCGCATCTGCCCTTGTTGAACTTAAGGGTCACGTCCGAAACCGACAGGTCGCCGCCATCGATGGTTACCTCGTTCGTCTCGACCTTTACGGTTCCTCCGAACCTGCACAAGGCCTCAACGTGGATCGCGTATTGGGCGCTCAGCAGAAGATTCAGAGTATACCCGCCACGGCCGTCCTCGAAGAGATACGGCTCCCGCCCTCTGCTGGCTTTCGCGAACAACTGCGGCCCATAGGTATCCTGAGGCGTCCCGGCGTCCCAGTCCAGCCGTATCGTGACCTGACGGGTGGGCAGCGGGTTGCTGACGCGAATGTCCGCATCTAGAATCTGCTGACCGCCGGACAAGTGGATCGGTTGTGAACTATGAAGGTCACTGGCGTGGGGATAGAATGTCCTCGGAAACGGCTGATCCGGATCTTCTCTGTTTGCGGAATTGAACACCAGCACATAGTCGTCAGCCGGAAGGTAAGGGAACTGAAAAGGCTTCCATTCTATCCCACGCCTTGGCTCACCTTGAAAGCCCAATACGCCTTCCGTCCCGTCCTTGTACTTACTAGCGCTATACAGATCCAGGGTGGCTACGCGCAGCGGCTTTCCGTCCGGTCCGATTACCCTGCCGGAGATCCGGCCAGTGGGCAACGCATAGAGGAAATTCTCAAAGCAAGAACGACGAGGTAGATCAAACGGCTCCGGCGGATCTCCTAGTATTGGCTGCCCGAGCACGAGGTTGGGCGGCAAATCCGCCGAGACCTGATACTTCCCTGGAGGAAGCCGGCGGAAAGCGTACGCCCCGTTCGCCTCGGTTCTCGTTTCAAAGGACTTCCCACCGGATTGCAGCCTCACCGTGACATTGGGCAGCGGACTGGGGAAGCCGTCCTCGCGCATCCCCCGATCTTCCTTCAACGTACGAACGAGCGTTCCATAAACGGGTGCGACTCCCATGCCACTCTTCTCAGCCCGTAGTTGCTGCAGAACGGCCGCCGCGTATTCGAGAGGCCGGGGAGGAGAGCAGGCTTGCGTGTACAGGCATCGCTTATCGGCGTCCTGCCAGAAGCAGGGACTTGCAAAGACGAGATACTGTCTGCCAGGTTCGAAACCGGAGCGAAGCTCAACCACTTCAACGTAGTCGCCTCTGATCCCTTTGAAGGCTTCAGTCACGCGAAACCTCCGCGCCCCGGAATCCTTGTTGTACTCGCCTGCCGTGCCGACAAATACGGCCTTATAGTAACTGAGCAGGCTACAAGGGCCGGGCTCCGGCCCAGCGCAGTCGATTTGTGCCCGTGCGGATGTCAGGCCCATCAGGAGTGCCCCGAGAACAACCACGGCTCGTCGCACCATGGCTCCATTCTACGGCAAGGAGCGCGACTCTACCTGTCCTTTCCCTCTTTCCTTGCCACGCAGGATTCTGTCCGCCCGTTACCTACCCTCCGATCCCTCCATCGCCTCCAGCAGGCGCGCATAGCCGGCGCGGCTCACCGGCAGGCGGGTGCCATCCGCCAGAATCGCGAGGCGGCTCTCCTTACCGTACGGTTCGATGCGCGCCACCCGCTCGAGGCTCACAATCACCGAGCGGTGGATGCGCACGAAGCGCCTGGCGTCGAGCTGCCGCTCGATTTCCGCGATCGGCTGCTGCTTCAGATAGCTCTTGCCGCCGCTGTGCAGGGCGATGTAATCATCCTGGGCTTCCACGTAGTCGAGCTTGTCGAGCGGGATCACGTGGACCCGCGCGCCGTCGCGTACCACGATGCGGTCCACCCGCTGCTCGGGCGGCCGCGCGACCGGCGGCGCGTGCTCGCCCAACCGCGCGCGGGCCCGCTCCAGCGCGCGTTCGAAACGCTCCGCGCCGAATGGCTTCAGCAGGTAGTCCACCGCGTGGGCGTCGAAAGCGCGCATGGCGTATTCGTCGTAGGCCGTCACGAACACCACCGCCGGGCCGGGGTCGATCAATTCCAGCACTTCGAACCCGTCCAGCTTGGGCATCTGGATATCCAGGAAGACCAGATCGGGCACGGTCTCGGCGATCGCCTTCACGGCTTCGAAGCCGTTGGCGCACTCGGCGGCGATTTCGATTTCCGGATGCGCCCGCAGCATCTCGCGCAGGTACCCGCGCGCCAACGCCTCGTCATCCACAATTACGGCTTTGAGCGGCGTAGCCTGCACCTTACATGCAACTGTAGCAGCCATGGCGTGGGACGTGGCGTCGCCCCTTGGCGTGTGCGGTCGATGACCGGGCCGGCCGGCTTGTCGTAGGGCTTCGCCATCGGAACGAGATCTAGTGGCCGTATGATACGGTTCGTTTGTAGCGATTACCAAGTCAGCATCTTATCAGTAATGGTGCACATTACGCGTTAGTACCGTGGTTTTACTAAGATACCTGAATTAACGGTCGAAAGAGTGGCCGCTGAATTATTGAGGGGACCTGGGTTGGCTGACTCCCGTAAGCCGCCTAGGAGATTCGCAGCAGTCGCAGCAAGCATGGATGGTCCGCCCCAAGGTTTTTTTGGTCCGCACCGGCTAAGGATTCCCGCAAGGCTGCCGATAACTCCAGTAGCCATGGAGCGCGGACAAGCCAGGGAGGACTCGCAGACAGGATGGGACTTGGATGGCGCATGCGAGGACGCGCGGGAGGACTGGAGGGATCTGCTGAAGACCTGCGCGGAGCGCACCGAGGAGATGCGCGCCGAGCAACGCGGGCGGGTCGGCCTGGATGAAACTGAAGAAATTGTTTTCGCCTTGGCGCGAGCCGTTGAGCAACGTGATGCCAATACGGGCGGCCACTGCGAGCGTCTCGCGTTCATGGGTGTGTCGCTGGGTATCGCCTTGGGGCTGGATCGGGCGAGCCTGTTGGCTCTGTATCGCGGTGGCTATCTACATGACGTTGGCAAAGTTGGGATTCCGGACTCCATCCTCTTCAAGCCCGGCAAGCTGACGGCAGAGGAATGGGTGACCATGCGCAGTCATACTGTCCGCGGAGAAGAGATATGCCGTCATCTGAGATCTCTGTGCACGGTGCTGCCGATCATCCGTCATCATCACGAGCGATGGGATGGCTCCGGGTATCCGGACGGACTTCGGGGCGATCAAATCCCCCTTCTGGCGCGCGTTTTGCAGATCGCCGACATTTATGACGCGCTCACTGATGAGCGCCCGTACAAGCCCGCCTACACGCCTGCGGAGGCAATTGGCATCATGCTTCAGGAGACTGATCGTGGCTGGCGGGATCCCCGCATCTTCCATCTGTTCCTGCGTCTGCACCACGTCGTCATCTCGAAAATGGGAAACCTCGCTGGCACCGAGCGCAGCTTGCTTTCCATGCAGCAGTCGCTGGTCAGCCTGCAGCGATCCCTGGCTGCGGAGTCTGCGGTGCTCACCCAGTCTCACCGGCAGGTCGCGTAATGACCACATGGCGCAGGCGGTCAAGCTGCTGAGCTAAGGTTCGTCTCGGCTTTCCAAGCCTAGCGTTTGAGACTTGGACCCTGTTTCACGTGAAACGGAACCGAGGGAACCGAGGATGTTTCACGTGAAACTTAGGCTCCAGTCGCGCCAAGCGTCGTGTTACTATGGCCGCTTGAGCCGGGTATTTGCAATCGCAAACCAAAAAGGCGGCGTTGGCAAGACCACAACCGCCATCAACCTCGCCGCCGCGCTGGCGGCGAACGATCTCAGAATCCTGGTCATTGACTCCGACCCGCAGGGAAATGCCACTAGCGGCCTCGGCATAACCAAGGATTCCAGTCGCCCCAGCCTCTACCACGTCATCCTGGGTGACGCCTCTCCTCTGGACGCTACCGTAGCAACCGCCTTCGACGGCCTTTACGTCATTTCCGCCGACAAGAACCTCGTCGGTGCCAATCTGGAGTTGGTGGACATCCCCAACCGCGAGTTTCGCCTGCGGGAACGCATTCAGAGCATTCGCGACCAATACAACTTCATCCTGATCGATTGCCCTCCCGCCCTCGACCTCCTCACTCTCAATGCCCTCATCGCAGCGGATTCCGTGCTGGTACCCATCCAGTGCGAATTCTTCGCGCTGGAAGGTGTCTCGGAACTCATGGATACCATCGATCGAATTCGCGACGCCTTCCAACATCCACTACAGGTTGAGGGCATCCTTCTCACCATGTACGATGATCGCACCAACCTGACCCGCCAGGTCGCCGCCGATCTTAGAGAGTTCTTCAAGGACGAAGTCTTCTCCACGATCATCCCCCGCAGCGTTCGCTTGGCCGAGGCACCCAGCTTCGGCAAACCCATTCTTGCTTACGACCCCCGCTCCAAGGGCGCCGAAAGCTACATCAGGCTGGCCAAAGAGATCCTCGACCATGAACAAAACAGAGAATCCTCGCAAGGCGCTCGGTAAGGGCCTCAACGCCCTGCTGCCTACCCGCCCGACGAACCAACCCGTGCCCCCGTCGGTGCTTCACGAGGAAGTGGCGCTCAACATCCCGATCGACAGCATCGATCCCAACCCGCTACAGCCGCGGCGCATGTTTCAGGTTGAGCGCCTCTCCGAATTGGCTCAATCCATCCGCGCCAACGGCATCATCCAGCCCCTGGTGGTCCGCAGATCCGGGGAACGCTACCAGTTGGTCGCCGGTGAACGCCGCTGGCGTGCCGCCAAGCTGGCTGGCAATCAGTCCGTCCCGGCTGTCATCCGCGAAATCCCCGACGAGCGCTTGCTCGAAATCACCCTGATCGAAAACATCCAGCGCGAGGATCTGAACCCCATCGAGACCGCCGTCGCCTTTGACCGCCTGGGCCGCGAGCTCCTCCTCAACCCCGATCAGATCGGACAGCGCACCGGGAAAGACCGCACCACCATCGTTAACTTCCTCCGCCTCCTGCAACTCCCCGCCGATATCCAGCAACTGGTTGCTGAGCGCCGCCTGTCCGCCGGCCATGCCCGCTGTCTCTGTTCTCTTCCCAACGCCGATCTTCAGCGGGAAGTGGCGGAAAAAGCCGTCGCGCAGGGATGGAGTGTTCGCCAAACCGAGCGCACCACCCAGCGCATGCTCGAGGGACGCAAGCCGAAGCACCTCGATGAGCTCGAAACCGATCCCAACGTTAAGGCTGCCATTCAGGAACTGGAGCGGGTCCTCGGCACCAAGGTCCGCATCGTCGAGAAGGCCAAGCAGAAGGGCCGCATCGAAATTGACTACTACTCTCCCGAAGATCTTGATCGCATCTACACAGTGATCGTCAGTCCCCCGTCTTGAGAATAGGGCGACGCCCCGGGCAGGCTCTGCGCAATTCAGGTTACAGCTCGGACACCGGCTCGGCCCCATTTCGCTGCCGCTCGGAATTCTCCTCCAACCCTCGTTGCTTCGCGAGTCTCATTATGCTATTTATGAGTCAAGCCGAAAACCGAACCCAACAGTAAAGCCGCTCGATCTGTGCCGGGTTGCGGCGGTCAATCAGATTCTCTTCATTAAGGATGGCATTCAGTGGAGACTCTCAATCGCAAGCTCATTCGTCCGTCGCTGAACGAGATCAAGGAGCAGATTAGTCCACCCCGCCGCCCGGCCCTCCAGTCGCAGAAGAAACCGGTCCCGCCCGACCAGACCAACGCGGAGAACTTTTATTACGTGAAGCAGATGCAAGCCAGGACCCCCATGGTCTTTGTCCTGCGCGACGGCGAGACTCTGCATGGCATCATCGAGTGGTATGACAAGTGTTGCCTGAAGGTGAATCGCGAGGGCCAGCCCAACGTGGTGATCTATAAGCCCGCCATCAAGTACATGTACAAGGAAGGATAGCCGCCCGCAGGGACCGGGCACGTGTCCGGCCCGGTCACGGCAATCCACAACATTTTGTGGTCTTTATGTTTTTGGACCACAAAATACGCCTCATCAGGGTCTGACCGCCGCAAAACGAAGGCGAATGTAATCCGCCGTCCAGCGGCCTTGCGCATCGCA
The DNA here is from genome assembly GCA_036404395.1 of Bryobacteraceae bacterium. GTDB lineage: Bacteria > Acidobacteriota > Terriglobia > Bryobacterales > Bryobacteraceae > Bog-375. The sequence continues at coordinate 6,767 of DASWZP010000387.1, forward strand.
TAGCACGGGCTTGAGCAGGGCCGTCACTTCCTCGAGGAACGCGTCACGCTCTTCCCGCGGCACCGCGGCGCAGTACGGATTGGCGAACGTTTCCAACCATCCGCGCATTCCCGTCGCGAGCGGCGTGGGGCGCGGAACCAGTTGTACGCTTCGCGGCACAAACCCGGCTCGCCGCAAGCGGATTTCGTATTCGTCGACCGTCGGGAAATAGCAGGGAATCCACGAGGCGGCGTCCCGGACGCCCCGGCGCTCCAGGGTGGCCAGCAACGCCACCGTGATCGCGCCGACGCACCCATGGCCGCCCATCTCGCCCACGAACCGGCCGCCGGCCTTCAGGGCGCGGAATGCGCCCGCGACCGGCGCGTCCGGATCGTCCTTCACCCAGTGCAGTGCGGCATTGGAAAAGACCGCATCGAATTCGTCCTGGAAGGTCAGCGCTCTCACGTCCATCATCCTCGCATCGAGACCGCGCCGCCGCGCTGCCGCGATCATGTCCGGAGAACTGTCGACGCCCACCACCTGCGCGCCCAACGCAACCAGTTTCTCGGTGAGCGCTCCGTCTCCGCAACCTAAGTCAAGGATGCGCTCACCGGGCTGCGGCTGGAGCACGTCGACCACCGGTTGCCCGAGCGCGGGCACGAAGTGCGCGTTGGCCGCATAACCGGCCGCATTCCAGGTTTGGGCTGGTGGCTGAGAGGACGGGGTCATGGCATAGGCTCCTGTCTTAAGAGTCTCGCAGAATCCAACCGCCAGGCCGGCCAATGGTGTGATTCGGCACACCGTCCCGGTCTCGGCAAGTGTATACTGCCAGAAGCTCAGAGTTGAGATCGAGATTCCAGCTTAAGCCGGATACTCAAGAGGAGGAGTTGATGCCCGATACCTTCCGTGCGGTCGCCACCGACACGCTTGTCACGAGGTACAACCGCGGCAATCTGATCGACCTGGCGCAGGTCTCCATGAACTTCGTTTTTGAGTTCCATGGCGGACACGAAACAGGCAATCCTGTTTACGTTCGAGTGGACGGAAACAAAGATAACTCGAACGTCCCAAAGTTCGACACCAAGAATAAGACTGCGGCAAACTACACTTCCTATTCCAAACTGGCCAACTCCGGAAAGCTCGACCAGGCCAAGAAGGACAAGGACCTGACCAGCGCCGATCTGACCGAAATCACCAACCTCATCGTCCGTAACTTTGCCTTCTTTCAGCAACTCGCGAGTGACTATTACGGAAAATAGACCACCCACGGACCAGTAAGACTCGAGATCCGCGAAGCCCTACTGGCCGGCCCGCGCGGCGGTTTCCATCACCAGGAGTCCCATTTTGGGATGGGATGGTTCCAGGTTCGGGTGGATACCGAATTCTTCCAGGGCTTCGGTTGTGGTGGGACCGATGGAACCGATCAGGCACTTGCGCAGACCCTCGAGCATGGCGGCTTCCATCCCCTGCTCCGCCGCCACCCGCGCGAGGTGCTCGATCTGCACCGCGGTCGTGAACAGCGCTGCCTGGAATTCAACCGCGGCCAGGCGCCGAGCGGCCTCCCGTAACGGATCGACATTCTCCGGCAAATCGTACCGATACACGCGGACCGGGGTCACCTCGGCTCCGCGCGCGGCCAGCGCAGCCAGCAGCTCCGGATTCGAACGGCCGTACTCCTGCACCGCTATGCGGCCGCCGATGCGTCCGGCAGTCGCGGCCAGCAATTCGCGCCACGTGTTCGGTTCCGGCGCCACAATCGCCGGCGTCAAACCCATCTCACGCAACGCCGCCACCGGCTTGGGGCCGCGTGCCACCACCGTCACGCGGCGGAGCGCATCGGCGAAAGCGCCTTCCGGATAGCGCGACTCGAGCAGCCGGTTGAGCCGCCGCGTGCCGGCGCCGGTCAGCAGGATCACCGTATCGAACTCGCCCGCGAAAAGCCGCTCGGCAAAGGCGAATGCGTCGGCGTCATTCGCGACCGGTGCCTCACGCATCGCTGGCGCAACAAACGGCTGCCCGCCCTGTTTACGCACCAGTTCGGCGATTTCCGCCGCGCGCCGGCTCTCAAACGCCACTACCTGCATGCCCTGGAACGACATACTGAATTATAGCCGCGCGTCAAGCTGGGCCATGGCCTCGAGATCTTTGGGTAAAGGTTTTCTCGAGACGTGCCGATAGTGGTAAGTGAGTTTGACCTATGCTCTCCATCCGCAACAACATGACCGAATTGGAGCGGCTCGCCGCAGAGCGCGATACGGCCGTTGACTGCTATCGCGACGCCGTTCACAACGTGGCGAATTACGCAGTGGAACTGGACGAACAGATCACTTCCCAGCATCGCCGTCACGTAATGGCCCTCGCGGAAGGCCTGTCCGCAACCGCCGAGTCGCTGCGCGAAGCCGGCGCCACGTTGCGGGCGCTGCTGCGCGATTACCGGGCCAAAGCGGCCGAGTACCTGAACAACATTCGCGAACAGTTGGCGTCCACCGCCCATGCCCTCGAGGAGGTAATGGAGTCGCTGGCGCAGACCGATGGAGATTGCGCAACCCGAATCCGCAACGCTCTCGGTGGTCTGCGGGAACTTGCGCAGCAGCCGGCGGCCGCACCCATTCGCGACCTGCTGTTGTCGGCGGCCAACGTGGTTGGCAACGGCGTGGACGAGATGCGCAAACAGCACCAGGCCCACGTGGCGCAGTTCATGACGGAAATTCGCATGTTGCACAGCCGGATCGGCCAACTGGAATCGGCCGCCGCCATCGACAGCGTTACGCAGTTGCTGACCCGCGCCGAGATCGAAAGACACATCCGGAGCCTGGAGCAGGGCAACGTCAGCCTGCTGCTAATGGCTACCTCCGGCCTCCGGCTGGCGGAGGTTCGTTTCAACGGTGACGTGGCGGCGGAACTCGCCGGGGCGTTTGCCAAGCGGCTCCGCAACGTCCTTCCCCCGAACACGGTGACCGGACGGTGGAGCACCGAGGAATTTGTGGCCATTTTGCACGCGCCCGTGGCGGATGCCATCAAAGTCGCCAAAGCCGTTGGCGAACAACTCTCCGGCACATATTCCTGTCTGCTGGACGGCAAGGTTGTCCGCCCCGACCTGCAGGTTCGCGTGACGGTGGTCGATCGGACGGAAGGGGACCCGGAACGGCTCCTGGCGCGCGTTCGCGAGTTCATGACACGGACGCTCGCGGTACCGGCTTAGGCCTCGTTACGCGATAACTGCCGGCAATTGGACTGCTTATTTCCTGACGTGCCCCTAGCTTAGGCAACAACTATTGCGTCAGGCCCAAGTTGTCTTTCTTTGGCGCAAGCTCGTGCGTGCTGCGTCGAAACGCCAAGTGCCTACAGCAGCCGGAAATTCACTTCGATTGTGGCGGCCACGGTGACGGGAACGCCGTCTCTCGTGCCGGGCTTGAACTGCCACTGGCTGACGGCGTCGACGGCTTGTTCGCCGAGGCCAAAGCCCAGGTCGCGAACAATCCGAATGTTGCGCGGCGTGCCATCCGGCCCGACTTCGAGATACAGCACGACCTTGCCTTGGTACTTCGCGACCCGCGCGTCTTCGGTGTATTGCGGTTCCTTCTTGATGAGCACCGCGGGAGGGGTGACGCCGTTGCCAACTTTGTACACTGCCGAGCCGGTGGCGAGGGCCTTGGTTCCAGCCGCCGCTTGCGCGCCTAGAGCTTTGCGGATGGAGACCGCTTTCGCCTGCGCGGCGTCGCTTTCACTATCGCGGCCCTGAGATTTGAGAAACGTCGCGTACGACTCCAGCGTGGTGGCCGCATCAGCCGACGCCGGATCCTCGGCCGCTATCGCCTGCTGGAATGCCGCTTCGGCCTGCGCCGCTGCGCCGTCTTCGCGGGAGTATGTCAGCGCCATCCAGGTCAGGGGCATGCCACCGTGCTCCGGGTCGGCCGCCTGCGCCCTCTGGAAGTAATCGCGCGCCTGCGGATAGTCCTTCTTCGCCACCAGCATCACGCCCAGCGATGTGAGTGGGCGAGCGGCTTCGGGCTTGCCATCGACTGCCGCAACGGCCTGCCGATAGAAACCTTCGGCTTCCGTGTCCTGCTTCCGGAGACGGGCCAGGTGGCCCAGCTTCATCAGCCCCTCGACATATTCCGCGCTCTGCCGCCCGGCACTCTTTTCGCGAAGCTGGAGAGCCGCTTCGAGCAGCTTCTGCGCGCTGTCGAACTGCTCGTGCCGGGCGAATTGCCTGGCTGCCAGGTCGAGCGTCGCGTAATCGGTGGCGGCTCGAATCGTGGCTTCTACATCCTGCGGTGAGGTTGCTTGTGGCGCGGGTTGATCCTGCGCCCGCATGGCAGCAAAGGGCGCCACCGTCATGATCGCCAGCAACGCTATGGCCAGCGCCGAGACACGCGCCACCGAATTGCGCGGGACATGCGGATCGAGGATGGACAGCAGGCGCCCTTCGAGCTGCGACCGCCGCGCCATGGCCAAAGCCGCCCAGGCGACCGGCGGTTTCGATTGCAGGGCGCGCGCCACTTCCAGAAGGTGGCCGGCATAGGCCGACGCGCGCTCCCCGGACAGCAGAACCAGATCGTCGGCGGCGCGCTCGCGCTCTTTCAGAGACTCGCGCCAGGCAAGCCAGGCGAGCGGGTTCCACCAGTGCAGCGCCACCGCCAGCCGCGCCAGGATGTGTGCGCCCGCATCGCCGCGGCGCACGTGCGCCAGCTCGTGCAGCAACACCACGCGGCGGCGTTCGGCGTCCCAATCGCAGGCATCGGCGGGGAGAAAAATGGCCGGCCGTAACAGCCCGCAAGTCATCGGCATCGAACCGGCGGGCGCTTCCAAAACATCCACCGCATGGCCAACGCCAATGGCCTCAGCCAGCGCCACGCTTTCCACCTGCGCCGGATGGGGATGCGTTCGGCGGCGCGCGCCGGCAATCACCCGGCCGCCAACCACCATCTGCGCTACACCCAGTAGAGCGCCCGCGGCCCACAGCAGCATCGGAAACAGACGCCAATCGATGGGCGAATGCGCGGGAGCGGGTCTGGTTTGCTGCGCGGCCAAGCCGAACCGCACAGCAGCCGCCGCGCTGGCGGTCGAGTCGGTCCGGAAAGTGATGTCGGGAACCAACGCCAGCAGAGCACCGCTGGCGGGCATGCGAACCGCCGGCAGGACGAGCGTAAGCAACGGCAAGGCCAGCACCGAAGCGGCTGCCGACGTCCACACCAGGTGCCGCAACGCCGCCGGACGTTTCCGCAGAAGCCATGCCGCCAGCCAGGCCATCGCCAGCACCGCCGAACTCTTAACTGCCACGCCAACCAGAAACGAATACGCCGTCATTTACCTGCCCTCCCTCTTTGCCTGTTCGATCATTGCCGCCATGCGGTCCAGTTCCTCGCGCGTGAGCCGCGCGGCGGATACATCCAGCAGCGCCGCTACAATCTGCTCCGGCGAACCGGAGAAAAACGTGTCCATCACGTGCTTCACGGCCGACCGGCTGGCCTTGTTCCGCGCCACCACCGGCAGGTAGACGTATTTCAGTCCGTGCTCCTCGTGCCGCACGTGCCCTTTCTCCTCGAGCACGCGCAGCAGGGCGCGCACCGCCGAATAACCGGGCGCATCCGGCATGGCCTGGCGGACTTCGGCCGCCGATGCCTTGCCGCGTTCGTAGAGAATCTCGAGGATTTGCCGTTCCCGCCGGCTGAGGTGATCGAGAGCGCTCACGCCCGTGTCTCCTGCTGGAGTTTTAGCATTATGCTAAAAAACTAGCACAAGCCGCGCCGGGCGTCAAGGGGGCCAGGCGGAGCAAACCAGGCGTCGAAAACTCCGCCTGACGGGGACGAAGACGTGCTTCGGGAGGAAAAAATGTAACTTGCAGCACGAAAGGCTGGTGGTCTGGTTTATACTAAATGGAACCTGGAACTCCAAAACGGAATTCCGGGCCAAAACGGAAACCCAGACGAAACGAAAATCCGGACTCAGGCGGTTTCCGTGCAAGATCAAAGGAGGATCAATATGTCTCGATCATCAAGCAGATTCGGAGGAATCCTGGCGCTGGCCCTGGTTGCCGCCGCGATTTGTGTGTTCAGCGGGCCGGCCTACGGCGCCGCCGGGGTGCAGGTGAGCATCGCGTCGTCAGCAACACCCTTTAATGCGGATGACGTGCTGCGCTATAGCGGCGGCGCCTTTACCGCGCCAAGCATTTCATGGGATAATCCCGCGCCAGGCGGCTCCGTAGACAACTGGATGGTCACGCAGAGCGCCGCGACCCAACTCGGGGGCAGTGGCGCAGTGGGCATCAATGACAATGGCTATTACCCGGCAAGCGGAGCGCGGCTCTACGATGTGCAACTGGGATTCACCAACGCGACGCCGACGGGCACGAACGTGGCGATCCGGTCGACCACGGCCGGCAGCTTTACCTTCAACGTGCCGAACAACCAGTATTCGCAGTTTGCGATTTTCGGTTCGGGCGGGAGCGGGAACACGACGCTTACGATTACGCTGAATTACGCGACCGGCTCACCCACGGTGCTGACGGGCGTGACGCTTCCGGATTGGTATAGCGGCGCCGGCACAACCGCGGCGGGCGCAGCCGGAACGTATTTCGCGCTGACACCCGCGCTGTCGCGGCAAGCGGCCTACAGCTTCCCAACCGGCGGTTATCAGGTTCCGGGCTCCTCGGGGGCCTACATTTATGGAATTAACCTGGCCCCGGATTCCACGAGGGTGCTCACCAGCGTCGCAGTGTCGTACACGCCATCGAGCCCGGGGTATACGATAGCGAATTTCCTGGCCGCGGCGGGAGCGGTTGCGGCAGGCTCCACTGGGACGTCGACGCCTGCGCCGGGCACCTTGATTCTGCTCCTGCTGGGGCTGAGCGTGGTTGCCTGGTATTTCGTACGCCGCCGGCGCAAGGCGTTCTGAACGGCCCCTGGCCGGTTTGCGGCCCCTCCGGCCGGTGAGACGAGCTCCGGCGAGCGCGACACATCAACCGCCGTGATGGGTGCAATTGGGCAAGACAAACCCTAACTCTTCGGGAAGGCCGGATCGGCCTTCACTTCGAGAATCTGTTTCGTGTGCCGCTCGCTGTGCGCTGCGATGAACAGCAGCCATTCGTATGCATCGAGCGGCTGGCCCAGCGGGCTGTCGGCGGCATGCTCGCGCAAGTCGGGCGTGGATTCCAGAAACGCGATCGTCTTAGCGCGGCTCTTCAGAAAATGGTCGAGGCTCTCGGCTGGAGTCCAACTGCTGGTGGGCACCAGCGGCGGCGGCGCCTGGGCCTTGTGGCTTCGGTCCGGAATCATCGCCAGGACCATGGCGTCGATTTTCGCCGTGTCTCGATCGGCAGGTCCCGCAGGCGCTTTCATGATCTTATCCGTGACATTCTGGAAGATAAAATCCTCGGCCTTGGCAATGTGTTCGAGAGTTTCCGCGACCGACCAACGATCCGGCGCCGCTTTGAACTTCAACTGAGCGTCCGAGAGTCCCTTGACGGACGCAGCCACGGCGTCGCGGGTTTGTTCGAGATACTGGACGCCCCGGTCCCGATCCGCCTGAGTAAGTCCCTGACCGAATGCCGAGACGCCAACAAACAGCAGTGCGCCTGAAAGTACCGATATTCTCTTCATGTTAGTTCCCTCCTCTTAAGTTCCAATATTGCGCAATTACAATGGTGATTTTTCGTTCGACCTGCGGGCGAGGCATGCCTCGCCCCTACAAAAATTCGGTATTAGCGGAGTCGAGTCGCGATCTCGCCAGCGCCGCCGGGCTTCAGTGACAACTGCTTCGCGATTTTTCGCCAATTCCGCGATCGCCGCGCACGGCGCCCCTGTCTCTTCGTGCCGCGCACCCCAAATCAGCAACTCCAAAAGCACCGGCGCCAGGTCGATCCCCTTCTCCGTCAGCCGGTAATTTACCTTTCTTCCATCCGTCTCATCCGCCTCCGCGGCGACAATCCCCGCCGCTTCCAGCTTCTGCAAACGGTCCGCCAGAACATTCGTGGCAATCCCTTCGCCCGCTTCCTGGAACTCCTTAAATGTGCGAAGCCCGCGCACCATCAGATCGCGGACCACCAGCAGCGACCAGCGATCTCCCAACAGCTCCAGGGAGATACTCACCGGGCAGCCAGACCGCCGTTTTGCCTTCGGCTCCTCAGGCATTTTCCATAAATTATCCGAATCACTTGCAAAGGACAAGTTAAATTTCCGGCAGCTTGTATTGACTTGCACAATTGACACCGGCCGGCATATCTGCAAAAATCAAGTAGGCGAACAAAAGGCGAACTCATGAGCGCGGCGGTGCTCCGGAAACAGTTCGAATCGTTGCTCGGCGGTCACCTGGGGTGGCAGGAGAAACCGGTTGCCGAAACGGTTCCGAGCGGCGTCCCGGAAATCGATCGGGCGACCGGCGGACTGCCGCGCGGGGGCATCACGGAGATTTTCGGCGCGCCATCTTCCGGCCGCGCCAGCCTGCTGGTTTCGATTCTGGCTGGTGCCACGGCGCGCCAGGAATTCTGCGCCCTGGTGGATGCCGAGGATGCGTTCGATCCGCTTTCCGCCGCCGCGGCCGGCGTGGATCTGCCACGGCTGTTGTGGATCCGCTGCGGCCACAACGCCGAGCACGCGCTTCGTGCGGCCGACCTGTTGCTGCAAGGTGGCGGCTTCGGCGTGGTGGCGCTGGACCTGGGCGATACTCCGGTGCGCGCGGCGCGCCGCATCTCGCTCACTTCCTGGTTCCGTTTGCGCCGCGCCGTGGAGCACACGCCCACCGTGCTGATTGCGGTGGAGCGGCAATCGAACGCCAAAACCTGCGCCAGCCTGATGCTGGAATTGTCGCGCGAGAGCGCGCGCTGGTCGGGGGGCGCGCTCGATTCCGCGCGCCTGCTCGGCGGAATGCGCGTGGCGGTGGCGCGGCGCAAGCCGGGGCTGGCCCTTACCGCCGCTTTCGATACCGGCGAAAGAATGCTGGCCACGAATGAACACAGATAAACACGGATATGAAGACAAGAGTCTTATCAGTGTTCATCTGTGTTTATCTGTGGCTCGAAATGAATTCTCCTCTGCTTCTGAAGGAGCGGTTGGTACGGTTGTTACGGAACGAGGCCTAAGCATGTTCGCTTGTTTGCATGGCACGGGAAACCTGGCGGCGGTGGCGTTCGATTTTTCGCCGCTGGTGGAGCGGACCGCGCCCGATACCGTCACCTGCGACGTGGCCGGCCTGGACCGCCTTTTCGGCGCGGCGCAGGAACTGGCCGCGGCCATAGCGCGCCGCGCCGCTGAAATCGGAGCGCAGGCAGCCATCGCCCTGGCCGCCAATCCCGATGCCGCCATCTGCGCCGCCCGCGGGTTCGCCGGCGTCAGCATCGTTCCGCAGGGCGATGAAGCCAAGTTCCTGGGCAAGCTGCCGGTCGCGCTGCTGGGGCCTTCCGCCGAATTGCGGGAAACGCTCGAGCGCTGGGGCATACACCGGTTTCAGGAGCTGGCCGCGCTGCCGCCGCTGGGAATTGCCGAGCGGCTGGGCGCGGAAGGGTTACGATTGCGCGAGCTGGCGCGCGGGGAAGCGGAGCGCAAGCTGACGCCGCTCGAAGAGCCGGCGCGGTTTGAGGAAGAGCTCGAGCTGGAATATCCGGTGGAGCTGCTGGAGCCGCTCGAGTTTCTACTGGCGCGCCTGCTGAACGGCCTCACCACGCGCCTAGCCACGCGCGGGCTGGCCACCAACGAGCTGCGCTTACACCTGCATCTCGAAACCAGCGCCACTCACGAACGCACGTTGCGGCTGCCGGCGCCGTCGCTCGACGGCAAATCGTTTTTGAAATTGCTGCGGCTCGATCTGGCCGGCCATCCGCCCGCGGCGCCCATCGAACGGATCAAGCTGGGCGTGAACCCCGTGAAGCCGCAAGCCGCGCAGGGCGGCCTTTTCGTGCTCGCCGCGCCGGAGCCTGTGAAACTGGAGCTGACGCTGGCGCGCATTCAGGCGATCGTCGGCGAAGGCCGCGCGGGCTGCCCCGAGTTGCTCGACACCCACCGTCCCGACGCGTTCAGAATGCAGAGACCGGGGACAGACTACGCTGTCCCAGGCGCTCGGTGGACAGTGCGGTCTGTCTCCGCTCCTTCGATGTATTCGAAACCGGGGGACAGACACCACTGTCCACGCGGCGCAAAGGCTGCGCCTTGGGACAGTGGTGTCAGTCCCAAGCTTATTTTTCGCATGTATCGACCGCCTCGCATAGCCCGCGTCACGCTGGCTTCCGGGCAGCCCAGCTTCCTCGCCGCCGAGCGAATTCGCGGCCGGATTCTCGAACGCGCCGGCCCCTGGCGCAGCTCCGGCGACTGGTGGACCACCGACCCCTGGTCGCGCGACGAATGGGACATCGCGCTTTCCGATGGCGCGCTCTACCGCATCTATTGCGAGATCAGAGGCTGGTTCGTGGAAGGGAGTTATGACTGACGAGTAATATCGCATAAGACGAGAAAGAAGAATTGCCGCCGATGAACACAGATAAACACAGATAAGCTAATCCCTTTCATACAGACTCTTGCTTTCTATCGGTGTTCATCTGTGTTCATCTGTGGCTGAGTTCTGACGTGGCTAAGTTCTGAACGGCGGCTCCGAATCCGACGCTAACTGTTTTCATGTACGTGGAATTGCACGCCCGCTCCGGTTTCAGTTTTCTCGAAGGTGCTGCGGTGCCGGAAGAGATGGCAGGGGCCTGCGCGCAATCGGGCTCGCCCGCCATGGCGTTGGTGGACCGCAACGGCGTCTACGGCGCGCCGCGTTTTCACATGGCGGCGAAAAAAGCAGGCGTCCGCGCCCATATCGGCGCGGAAATCACTTGCACCAACGGCCACTCCTACCCGCTGCTAGCGGCCACGCGCGAAGGATATCAAAATCTCTGCCGGCTGATCACCCGCATGAAGCTGCGCGCCAAGAAGGGCGAAGGCGCGGCAACACTCGAAGAGCTGGCCGAATTCGCGCGCGGTTTGATCTGCCTCACCCGCCATCCCGAGGCGCGGCTGCTCGAAATCTTCGGCCACTCCAACATGTACGCCGAGCTGCAGCGCCACTATCGGCGGGAAGAGGAGGCGGCCAACCAGGTCATCGTCGAACGCGCGCGCCATTTGCGCATTCCGCTGGCCGCCACCAACGGCGCCGCTTACTCGACGCCCGCCCAGCGCGAGTTGCTGGATGTGTTCACCTCGATCCGCAACCATGTGACGCTCGCCCAAGCCGGCCGACTGCTCGAGCGCAATGCCGAACGGCACGTCAAAACACCGGCCGAAATGGCGCGCCTGTTCGCCGACCTGCCCGAGGCACTGGCCAACACGCTCGAAATCTCCTCGCGCCTGGAATTCACTCTCGCCGACCTGGGCTACGAATTTCCGCACTATCCCGTGCCAGCCGGCGAAACCATGGCCGGTTTTTTGCGCGCGCGCGTGGACGAAGGCGCGCGCCGCCGCTACCAGCCGTATCACGAGCGCGCGCGGCGGCAGATCGAGCGCGAGCTGGCGTTGATCGAAAAACTCAAGCTGCCGGGCTATTTTCTGATCGTCTGGGACATCGTTCGCTTCGCTAAAGAAAACGGCATTCTGGCGCAGGGCCGCGGCTCGGCCGCCAACAGCGCGGTCTGCTATGCGCTCGAAATCACCGCCGTGGACCCGGTCGGCATGGACCTGCTGTTCGAGCGATTCCTCTCCGAAGAACGCGGCGAATGGCCCGATATCGATCTCGATCTGCCCAGCGGCGAGCAGCGCGAGCGCGTCATCCAGCACGTGTACCAGCGCTTCGGAAAGCTGGGCGCGGCGATGACCGCCAACGTCATCACCTATCGCGGCCGCTCCGCCGCGCGCGAAGTGGGCAAGGCGCTGGGCTTCGAAATCACCTCGCTCGACAAACTTTCCAAGCTGGCGCACACGTGGGAGTGGCGGGATCCCAAGGACACCACCGATCGACAGTTTCGCGAGGCGGGCCTCGATCTCACCCATCCGCGCGTGCGCAAGTTTTGCGAGCTCTACAAAATGGCGCAGGACATGCCGCGGCACCTCGGCCAGCATTCCGGCGGCATGGTGATCTGCCAGGGGCAACTGGATTCGGTGGTGCCGCTCGAACCGGCCAGCATGCCCGGCCGCGTGGTGGTGCAGTGGGACAAGGAAGACTGCGCCGATATGGGGATCATCAAGGTGGACCTGCTGGGCCTGGGCATGATGGCGGTGATTCAGGACAGCTTGAAAATGATTCCCGAAGTTTACGGCGAGCCGGTGGACCTGGCGCGCCTGCCGCAGGACGATCCGGCGGTGTATGCGGCGCTGCAGCAGGCCGACACCATCGGCATGTTCCAGGTGGAAAGCCGCGCGCAAATGTCCTGCCTGCCGCGCATGAAACCGCGCCGCTTTTACGACATCGTGGTGCAGGTGGCGATCATCCGGCCGGGGCCGATCGTGGGGAAAATGGTGCATCCTTATTTGAACCGGCGCCAGGGCCGGGAAGCGGCCGATTGTTTGCACCCATCCCTCGAACCGGTGCTGCGCCGCACGCTGGGCGTGCCGCTGTTTCAGGAGCAGTTGCTGCGCATGGCGATGATCGCCGCCGGATTCAGCGGCGGCGAAGCCGAGGAGCTGCGCCGCGCCATGGGATTCAAACGCTCGGAAAAACGCATGGCGGATCTCGAAGGGCGGCTGCGCGCCGGCATGGAATCGAACGGCATCACCGGCGCGGTGCAGGACACCATCGTGCACTCCATCACCTCCTTCGCGCTGTACGGATTTCCGGAATCGCACGCGGCGAGCTTTGCCCTGCTGGCATACGCCAGCGCGTATTTGAAATGCCATTACCTGGCGGCTTTCACCTGCGCCATGCTAAACAACCAGCCGATGGGGTTTTACTCGCCCGCCGTGCTGATCAAAGATGCGCAGCGGCACGGCTTGCGTGTGCTGCCGGTGGACATGCTGGAATCGGATTGGGACTGCACGGTGAAAGCTCGGCCCGGCCTGCCCTTGCGCCTCGGGCTGCGCTACGCCAGGGGATTGCGCGAAAAGGCCGGCCGCGCCATCGTTCGCGCCCGCCCTTTCTCGAGCATCGACGACTTGGGCTCGCGCGTGCCCGAGCTGCGCAAGGACGAGATCAACCGCCTGGCGGAGATCGGCGCGCTGAATTCCATCGGCCGGCCGGCGCGCGGTTCCCATCGCCGCGACGCGCTCTGGCAGGCGCAGCGCGCCACACTGCCGGTGGGCCCGCTGCTCGAGCCGCAGGAGGAAACCGGCGAGGGATCTCCGCTCGCGGCGATGGACACCGAAGAGCGCCTGTGGGCCGATTACCGCGGCACCGGCCTGACCATCGGCCGCCATCCCATGGCGCATCGCCGCGCGGAAATGAACGCATTCGGCGTGACCCGCGCCGCCGATCTGGCACGCCTGCCCAACGGCCGCCTGGTGCGGATTGCCGGGTCTGTGATCGTGCGCCAGCGCCCGGGCACCGCCAAGGGCTTCGTCTTCCTCAGCGTCGAAGATGAAACCGGCGTCTTCAACGTGATCCTCGCGCCCGACATTTTCGATCGCTTCAAATTCGTGGTGCTGAGCGAGCCATTTCTGCTGATTGATGGCGTGCTGCAAAACATTGATGACGTAGTCTCAGTGAAAGCCGCCCGTGTGGCTGCCCTGCCCGAAGGCGCCGCGGCGGAAGTGCACAATTTTCGGTAAGGCAGCTTCCGGGCCCTCAGTCCGATTTACCGCTCTTCGGTTCCGCCAGAAGTTTGAATGACTTGTTCTTCAGATCGCGCTCGCGCCCGGCCTGTTGCGCTTGAGCGAGCCGCTTCACGCACTTCTGCAGCTCCTCACGATCGGCGGCGGAGGTTGAATGCCGCAGAGCGACGATCAGGTGGTAAATGGCTGCTTGATCTAGAGGATCCTCCTTCAGCGCCAGTTCCGATTGCTCCTTTGCGAGCTGATACCGTTCAGCGCTCAGATACAGACTCGCAAGAAGGTCCCGCGCCGATACGAAGGTTGGCTTCAGCTCGACAGCCTTCAACGCAGCCGCAATCGCTTCTTGCGAGCTCCGGACATCACCAGCCGACGCGTCCTGCTCAAGCAGCTTTC
>DASWZP010000388.1:0-2636 GCA_036404395.1 Bryobacteraceae bacterium
AGCCGCGTCACAGGCAAGACACTGGATGTCTCGCTGCGGGTTCCGGAAGAACAATTGAAACAGGCATGGGAGCAGCAGCGCGCCACGATTGCCGAGCGCCTGGCGCAATTGCCGCAACAGATTGCCGCCGCCAAGGCGGGCCAGGGATTCAGCGCGTTCGCCAGCCCGCCGCCGGGTTCGGCGCCGGCTTCGCCCAGCCACGCCCACCCCGGCCAGCCGGCCAAGGAAGGCAAGATCGTCAGCGATGACGACGGCGTTACGGTGCAAATCACGCTGCCCGGCCGCCGCTAGGCAAAACACAAACGGCCACAGATAAACACAGATGAACACTGATTGAAAGCGCTTGGCCTATCCGTGTTCATCTGTGTTCATCCGTGGCCGGAGGTTTTTCGGACTTTCTCAGCGGCCCCTAAAGCATGTCCCGCCAACGCCACTCGGCCGCGGTTTGTTAAACTCAAGTTTGCCTCCCCTCCCAACAAGCTCATGAAATTTGGCGTCATTGTTTTTCCCGGCAGTAATTGCGATCACGACGCGTTCTACGCGGTGAGTCACAACCTGGGCCAGCCCACGGAGTACATCTGGCACGATTCACGTTCCCTCGGCGACGTGGATGCCGTGATCCTTCCCGGCGGCTTCGCTTACGGCGATTACCTGCGCTGCGGCGCCATCGCCCGCTTCTCTCCGGTGATGCAGGCGGTGCAGCGCTTCGCCGCCGATGGCGGCCTGGTGCTCGGCATCTGCAACGGCTTTCAGATTCTGGTCGAGGCCGGGCTGCTGCCGGGCGCGCTGATCCGCAATCGCGGCCTCAAGTTTATCTGCCGCGAACTGCGGCTGCGCGTCGCGACCACCCGTTCTCCTTTCACCGGCGCGCTCCGCGAAGGCCAGGTGCTGCGCGTGCCGATCGCGCACGGCGAGGGCTGCTACTTCGCCGAGCCGCGCACGCTCGATGAGCTGGAAGCCGAGGACCGCGTCACGTTTCGCTACCTGGACAATGCGAACGGCTCGCTGCGCGATATCGCCGGCATCCTCAACCGCGAGCGCAACGTGATGGGCATGATGCCGCATCCCGAGCGCGCTTCCGATCCGCTGATGGGGTCCTCCGACGGCCTGGGCGTCTTTCAGTCCATGCTGGCCGCCGTCGAAGCCGCGCGGCCGGTCGCGGCGGTGCGGCCATGAGCACCATCGCCATCACCCCGGATCTCATCGCCCAGCACCAGCTCACGCCAGGCGAGTATCAAAAGATCGTCGAAATTCTGGGCCGCGAGCCCAGCTACACCGAGCTGGGAATCTTCAGCGTGATGTGGAGCGAGCACTGCTCGTACAAGAGCTCGCGCCTGCATCTGAAGAAGCTGCCGACGCGCGGCAAGCTGGTGGTGCAGGGGCCGGGCGAAAACGCCGGCATCATCGATATCGGCGGCGGCTACGTCATCGCTTTCAAGATCGAATCGCACAACCACCCCAGCTTCATCGAACCGTTTCAGGGCGCGGCCACCGGCTCGGGCGGCATTCTGCGCGACATTTTCACCATGGGCGCGCGGCCCATCGCGGTGCTCGATTCGCTCCGCTTCGGCCGTCTCGACGATCCGAAAACCGGCGCTCGCAACCGCCGCATCCTCTCCGGCGTGGTGGCCGGCATCGCTCATTACGGCAACTGCTTCGGCGTGCCGACCGTGGGTGGCGAGTGCATTTTCGAGCCGTGCTATGACGGCAATCCGCTGGTGAACGTGTTCGCGCTGGGAGTCTGCCGCAAGGAAGACGTTTTCTATGCGCGCGCCGCTGGCGTCGGCAACCCGGTGATCTACGTGGGCGCGCGCACCGGCCGCGACGGCATCCACGGCGCCTCCATGGCCAGCGCGGAATTCACCGAGGAATCCAAGCAGAAGCGCCCCAACGTGCAGGTGGGCGATCCGTTCATGGAAAAGCTGCTGCTGGAGGCCTGCATCGAAGCCATGCAAACCGGCGCTATCGTCGGCATCCAGGACATGGGCGCGGCCGGCCTCACCTGCTCGACTTGCGAGATGGGCAGCCGCGGCGAGGTCGGCATCGAAATCGAGCTCGACAAGGTGCCGCAGCGCGAAACCGGCATGACGCCGTACGAGATCATGCTCTCCGAATCGCAGGAGCGCATGCTGCTGGTGGCCGCCAGTGGCCGCGAGCAGGAAGTTTACCAGGTGTTCCGCAAATGGGGCCTCGAGGCCGTCGAAATCGGTAAGGTCACCGGCGACGGCCGTCTGCGCGTTCGCCATCACGGGGACGTCGTGGCCGAGATTCCCAACCGCGAACTGGCCGATGAAGCGCCGCTCTACGACCGGCCGCACACCGCGCCGCCCGCCGCGCCCACCGATCCTCCCGCCGGCTGGGACGCGCCCGCCATCGTGGATGCCCTGCCGCGCCTGCTCGCCGCGCCGGACATCTGCTCCAAGCGCTGGGTCTGGGAGCAGTACGATTACCAGGTTCGCACCAATACTATCGCCGGCCCCGAGCGCGCCGACGCTGCCATTCTGCGCATCAAAGAGACAGGCACCGCAATCGCTTTGTCACTCGATGGCAACGGCCGCTACGCTTATCTTTCGCCGCGCGAGGGCGCGCAACTCGCGGTGGCGGAGTGCTGCCGCAATCTTTCCACGGTTGGTGCG
>DASWZP010000389.1:0-9566 GCA_036404395.1 Bryobacteraceae bacterium
TGCGCGTTGTCGCCGTCGCCGGCCATCGCTTCGGCGATGATCACCCACGGATTGTTGTGGCAGAAGATCCCGGCATTTTCCTTGTAGCCCGGCGGGTAAGAGGAAATCTCGCCGAGGTTGAGGTAATAGCGCGAATACGCCGGCTGCTGCAGCACGATGCCGTGCGGAGTGGCCAAGTGTTTCCGCACCGAATCGAGCGCCTGCCGCGCCCGCCCGTCTTCCAGACCAATTCCGGCGAGCACGCAAAAGCCCTGCGTCTCGATAAAGATCTTGCCTTCCGCACACTCCTTTGACCCGATCTTCTCACCCGCGTCGTCGTAAGCGCGCACGAACCATTCGCCATCCCAACCGTGTTGGCGCACCGTCTCTTCCATGCGCGCACCTTCAGCCAGGTAATTCTTCGCCTCTTCAGCCAGCCCGCGCCGCTGCGCGATCGCAGCAATTTCCTTGGCCGCCAGCACGAACAGGCCGGCGATGAACACCGATTCGGCTACCTTGCCTTCCTTATTCGTCGTAGTCTGGAACGATTGGCCAGGCGTATCGGAGAAGCAGTTCAGGTTGAGGCAGTCGTTCCAATCGGCGCGGCCGATCAGCGGCAGACCATGCGGCCCCAGCCTTTCGAGCGTGTAATGGAAGCTGCGCCGCAGGTGATAGTACAGCGGTTGCGCGCTGCCCGGCTGGTTGTCGAATTCGACCGGCTCGTCGAGAATGCTCCAGTCGCCGGTCTCTTTCAGGTAAGCCGCCACGCCGACGATCAGCCAGTGCGGATCGTCGTTGAAATTGCCGCCGATGTCGTTGTTCCCCTTCTTGGTCAGCGGCTGGTATTGATGATACGCGCCACCGGTTGGAAGTTGCGTGGCCGCCAGGTCTAGGATGCGCTCGCGGGCGCGCTCCGGCACCATCTGCACAAAGCCGAGCAGGTCCTGGTTGGAGTCGCGGAAGCCCAGGCCGCGGCCAATGCCCGATTCGTAAAACGACGCCGACCGCGACATGTTGAACGTGGCCATGCACTGGTACGCGTTCCACACATTCACCATGCGGTCGGTGTGAATGTCCGGCGTGGTCACCTGGCAGACTCCCAGCAAGCCGTCCCAGTAAGCGCGGAGCTTGTCGAACGCGGCATCCACGTTGGCCAGGTCGCGGTAGCGCGCGATCACCGGCTTCACGGTCTTCTTGTTGACCGTCTGCGAATCCGGCGGATCGAACTTTTGGTCCTTTGCGTTCTCGTGATAGCCCAAAACAAAAACAATCTGGTGCGTTTCTCCGGGCTGGAGCACCAGTTTCACATGGTGGCTGCCGATGGGCGACCAGCCATGGGCGTGTGAGTTGGACGACTTACCCCGCTCCACCGCAGCCGGCTTGTCCCAGCCACGCCATGGCCCAAGGAAAGCCTCGCGCTGTGTATCGAAGCCGCTCAGCGGATCCGAGCAGGCAAACCAGGCGAAATGATCGCGGCGTTCCCGGTACTCCGTCTTGTGATAGATGACTTCGTCTTCGATCTCCACCTGCCCGATGCTGAAATTGCGCTGGAAGTTAGTGGCATCGTCCTGAGCGTCCCAGAGGCAGAACTCGACTAGGGAAAAAGCCGAGATCGCGGCCGGAGTGAGCCGGTCATTGCGCAAAGTAAGCTGCCAGATTTCGAGCGTCTCATCGAGCGGCACCAAATAGCGCGTGCTCGCCGAGATACCGTGGTACTTCGAACCGATGGTCGAGTAACCCATGCCATGGCGGCAAGTGTACTGCTCCAGATCACGGCAAGTGGGCATCCAAGAGGGCGACCAATATTCCCCGCTTTCGTCGTCGCGCAAATAGATGTAACGCCCACCATCATCCAGCGGAACGTTGTTATATCGCCCGCGGGTGATGCGGCGCAGCCGCGCATCGCGATAAAAGGAATAACCACCCGCCGTATTCGAAATGATGCCGAAGTATGCCTGGCATCCCAGATAGTTGATCCAAGGCAGCGGTGTATCTGGCCGCGTGATTACGTATTCCCGATTCTGATCGTCAAAATAACCGTATTGCATGAAAACGTCTCCAAGTGAAAGTAAGGAATTATTTCGCTAACCGCTCGATCATTTCGTAACATACCCGGCTGTTGTGGTACGGACATTTCCAGGGCCCCACCAGACACGCGTCTCCATCCTCTTCTTCCGTGTAAGGCGTCCCGCCGGGTCTTAACTTCGCGTGCCATTCGCCGTGTACCCTGTCGACGATCTTCTCTTCGATGTATCCCCAAATTCGATACGCCTTGTCCGCAAATCGCTGCTCTCGCGAAACCTGGTAAGCGTTGTAGAATCCTACGACCCCTTCGGCCTGCGCCCACCAGTGTTTGTTGGGATCGATCATCACGCCTTCAGAATTGGCCTCGTAGAAGAGGCTGCCATCCTGGTCCAGCCCTTCCTTATAAACGGCGCTGGCCATGGTGACGGCGAGTGTCCGCGCGCGTGCGATCAGCGGCGCATCGCCCAGCACCTCGGCGGCTTCCAGGATTAGCCAACTGCCTTCGATGTCGTGGCCGAACGAAACGTGATCGGTGAGAGAGTTCCATTGGTTGTCGAAGAACAGCTTAAAGTGACCGGTCGAGTTGTTCACAATCCGGTCCATGGTCACTTCGAGCAGCTCTTTGTGCTTGGTCTGTAACTCAGGGTCTTTCCAGGCACGCAACAGATTGGTGTAAGCCTCCATCACGTGGAGGTGCGTGTTCATGGACTTAGGGCTGTTCAGATCTTTCTCACTGAGGCGCATATCCCCGAGCGCGCTCCAATCGCGGTTACGAGCTTCCAGGTAGCCCTTCCATTGCGGATCGTAACTATGCTCTTCGATTAAGTGGAAAAGCCGCTGGGCCAGTTCCAGGCTCTCGGGCTTGCCCGTCGCACGGAAGTATTCGGCCATGCCGTAAGCCGCAAAAGCCTGCGCGTAGATCTGCTTGCGGTCGGATATTGGGTTGCCCTGGTAGTCGAGCATCCAATAGACGCCGCCATTCTCGGCGTCCCAGAACTTCTTGGCGATGTAATCGTAGGCCCAGTCGGCCATCTCGCGGTATTGGGCCCCGTAGAGCCGGCACGCCGCGGAGTAAGTCCAGAGAACCCGGGCGTTGATGACGGCGGCGCGCGGAGCTTCTTTCTCGACCTGGAGGTCGCAATTCACCGTCCCATAGAAGCCGCCGTTTTCGCGATCCACCGTGTGGCGCATCCAAAACGGCAGTATGTTGCCGAGTAACTCCTTCTCGATCCGCGCAGCCCAAGCCTTCCTGTTATCGGGAGTCATAGTTTACTTCTTGAGCAGCCGCTGGTTCTTGTCGATCAGCGCGATACGCTGTTGAACGCAGACGGCGCTACGCAGCGGGTCGGGCGGCGTGTTCAGCACATAGTCGAGCAGGCGTTCGACGGTGGTCGAGGCAACGTAGGTGCGCGTGTCGGATGCGCCATAGTAAATCAGAACCTCGCCGCCGCGTTGCACCCAACCATTCGAGAAAGCCACGTTCGATACATCTCCCACCCGCTCCTCCCCTTCAGGCGCCAGGAAGTAACCGCCCGGCTTGGCAATCACCTTGTACGGAACCTTCAGGTCGCAGAGGAAACAATACAGGACGTAGCGCAGTCCGGCCGCCGTATTGCGCACACCGTGGGCCAGGTGCAGCCAGCCTTTCCCGGTCTTGATCGGGGCTGGGCCGAGGCCATTTTTGACTTCCGTGATGGTGTGGTATTCGCGCTGGTCGAGGATCGTTTCCTCGTCGATCGCGGCGTGCTCCATGTTCGACGCCAGGCCCCAGCCGATGCCACCGCCGCGCCCCGCTTCGATGAAGCTGTCTTGCGGGCGCGTGTAGAACGCGTACTTGCCGTCCACGAACTCGGGGTGCAGCACGCAATTCCGCTGCTGAGCCGACGAGGTCCGCAGATCGTCCAGCCGCTCCCAGGTCTTCAGGTCGTGCGTGCGCGCGATGCCGCACTGGGCAAGCGCGGAAGACAGGTCGCCGGGAGGCGCCGCCGGATCCTTTCGCTCCGCGCAGAACAGCCCGTAGATCCAGCCGTCTTCGTGCGCCGTCAGCCGCATGTCATAGACGTTGGTCTCCGGTTCGGCCGTTTCCGGCATCACCACCGGATAATCCCAGAAGCGGAAACCATCGATGCCGTTGGCGCTCTCGGCGACGGCGAAGAACGACTTGCGGTCCACGCCCTCCACGCGCGCCATCAGCACCACGCCGCCCCGCCATTCCATCGCGCCGACATTGAACGCCGCATTGATGCCGAGCCGCTCCATCAGAAACGGATTGCTGGCCTGGTCCAGGTCATAGCGCCAGGCAACCGGCGCGTGAGCCGCCGTCAGCACCGGGTACCGGTAACGGTGAAACCATCCGTTCGATTCGGGCAATCTCGCGTTGCGGCGCTTGATCAGCCGCTCGTGCGCCGCCAGCAGCCGTTTCCGTTCCGCGGCAAACTTTTGTTTGGTCATATGGTTTGGTTGGATGACTCCCGCCGGGCGTTCGGGACCGGACCCCAGGAGGATCAACTATGATAGCTCGCAGCACGCCGGTTTCTGCTGGCGGGCATGTTTTTAGCCCGCCAGTCTCCAGACTATTCCCTTTGCCGCAAAAAGTACTTGAAGAATCGCCCGGGCAGCGGTACTCTATGATCATGGCGACTCCCCGGCCACAGCCTTTGGAACTGCACGCCCACGCGATGGACAACTTGCGGTACATCCGCCAGACCATCGAGCGGGCTGGTTCCTTCACGGCAGTGCCGGGCCTCGGCGGTGTTCTGATGGGTTCCACGGCGCTGGCAGCGGCCTGGGCGGCCGGACCGGCGGCTCGCGGCGGGCGGTGGGTTGCGGTGTGGATGGCGGAGGCGATATTGGCAGCCGCGATCGGCGTGGCCGGTTCGGCGTGGAAGTCGCATCGCGCCAGCCTCGCGCTGCTCTCGGGGCCGGGACGAAAATTCGCCGCTGCTTTCACGCCGGCCATGGCGGCTGGCGCGCTGCTGACGGCCGTGCTGTTCCAGCACGGAATGACCGCCCTGCTGCCGGGGCTGTGGCTGCTGCTCTATGGATCGGCCATCGTTTCCGGCGGATCCGCTTCGGTCCGGGTGGTGCCGCTGATGGGATTTTGCTTCATGGCCGCCGGCGCAGCGGCGCTGCTGGCGCCGGCGGCCGGTTGCGTGCTGCTCGCCGCCGGCTTCGCCGGGCTGCACATTCTGTTCGGCACGATCATCGCGGTGAAATATGGCGGCTAGAGAAAGCTCACTCAAGAAAGAACGCGAAAAGCGGCCTGCGGCAGGCCCGGTGGCCACGCCGGCGGCAACCGCGCACACGCTCGACCGGCTGGTGCATGAACGGCTGCGCCTGGGCATCCTGAGCGCGCTGGCGGTCAACGAATCGCTCACCTTCAACGAGCTGAAGCGGCTGCTCGACACTACCGACGGCAACCTGAGCGTCCACGCCCGCAAGCTGGAAGAAGCCGGATACGTGGGCTGCGCCAAATCCTTCGCCAACCGGATGCCCAAGACCGAGTACAAGCTGACGGCAGCGGGGCGGCGGGCGCTCGAACGCTATCTCGATCACATGGAAGCGCTGATCCAAGCCACGCGCGACAAATGAGGTTCTTTTTTTATGGCTAATTACTTTGAAGTACAAAGTACTCTACATGCGGCGATCATCATGGATGGCAATGGACGCTGGGCGCTTGGCCGCGGCCTGCCCAGAGCCGCCGGCCACCGCGCCGGCGTGGAAGCCGCGCGCCGGGTGGTGGATGCGGCTCCCGAGCACGGCATCGGCGTTCTCACGCTATTCGCCTTTTCGAGCGACAACTGGCGGCGCGAGCCGGCGGAAGTGACCGCGCTGATGCGGTTGCTCGCGTGGTACCTGGAGAGCCAGACGGAGGGCGCGGTTGCGGCCGGCGTGCGTGTGGAGGCGATTGGGCGGCGCGACCGCCTGCCTTCTGCGCTGGCCGAGGCGATCGCCGCCACCGAAGCGGCTACCGCGCACGGCACCAGGCTGCGGCTGCGTGTGGCGCTCGACTATTCCGGCCGCGACGCTATTCTGGCTGCGGCCGGCGGCGCGAGCGAGCTTTCCCGCGCGGGGATCGATCGCCGATTAGGACCGCCGGTGGACCTGCTCATCCGCACCGGCGGCGAGCGGCGCCTGAGCGATTTCCTGCTCTGGGAAAGCGCCTACGCCGAGCTGGTGTTTTCGCGCATCCTGTGGCCGGACTTCGGCGCCGCCGAACTGGCCGCCGCAGTGCGCTATTTCCGCACCCGCGATCGCCGCTTCGGCGCCATCCCGCAAACCGCGGTCCGCTGTTCGTCCGGCTGGCTGGATTGATTCGTGGCGCAGGCAGCCTTGCCTGGTGTGTCGAGTGCTGCGCGCGCCACTCGTTGCCAAGAAACGTCGCCACGAATGGCGACGCTGCAAGCAAGACTGCTCGCGCCACGAGCGCTCTTACCGCGTTCCTACCTTCGCGGCTTTGCCCAGCTTCACGGCGTTTTCCATCAGCTTCAATCCGTGGCCGGCTTCGGCGGTGAGAATGGATTCGGGGTGGAACTGGACGGCTTCAATCGGCAGCTCGCGATGGCGCACGCCCATGATCACGCCATCGGTGGATTCGGCGGTCACTTCGAGACACGCGGGGAGTGTTTCGCGCCTTGCGAACAGCGAGTGGTAACGGCCCACCTCGAATTCTTCCGGCATCCCTTCGAAAATGCCGATGCCGCGATGGCGCACCGTAGAAGGTTTGCCATGCACAGGATAATCGAGCACGCCCAACTCGCCGCCGAACGCTTCGACAATGCCTTGCAGCCCCAGACAAACGCCGAAAACCGGCACACCCAGCCGCACCGCGGTCTTCACCAGCTCGGGCACGCCGAAATCCGTGGGACGTCCGGGGCCGGGCGAAATCAGGATCAGGCCGGGCGCCACGCGCTCGATCAACTCGGGCGGAAAGCCGGCGCGATACGTCACCACTTCGGCGCCGGTCTGGCGCGCATAGTTAGCCAGCGTGTGGATGAAACAGTCGTCGTTATCCACCAGCAGCAGGCGCGTTCCGGCGCCCACCAATCCGTGTACCGGCGCCGCTGCCGTCGCTGGTTTCGCGCCCAGCGCGCGGAAAAAGCCGGTGGCCTTGAGCCGCGTTTCGAGCTCTTCGTGGGCCGGCACGGAATCATAGAGCAGGGTTGCCCCCGCCGGATACGACGCCACGCCATTGCGCAGGTAGGTGGTGCGAATCAGGATGCCGGTATTGATGTCGCCGTTGAACGAGATCATGCCGATGGCGCCGCCGTACCAGCCACGCGCATCTTTTTCGAGCGACTCGATCGCCTGCGCCGCCGCCTTCTTCGGCGCGCCAATCAGCGTCACGGCCCACATGTGGCTGAGGAAGGCGTCGAGCGAATCGAAACCTTCCTGGAGGAAACCCTCCACGTGATCCACTGTGTGAAAGAGGCCGGCGTAGGATTCGATCAACCGCCGCCCGATCACCTTCACCGTGCCCGGCTCGCAGACCCGCGACTTGTCGTTGCGGTCCACGTCCGTGCACATGGTCAACTCGGATTCCTCTTTGGTGGATTTCAGCAGCTCGCGGATGTTCTCGGCGTCGCGCATTGGATCGCCGGTGCGTTTTGCGGTGCCGGCAATCGGGCAAGTCTCGACGCGCCGGCCTTCCACTCGCATGAACATCTCGGGCGACGCACCCACAAGCTGCTCTTCACCGAATTGCAGCAGAAACTGGTAAGGGCTCGGGCTGGCCCGCTGCACGCTTTCGAACAGTTCGGAGGCTTTGCCGGAATAGGGAGTCGAGAAGGTCTGGCGCAGCACCACCTCGTAATAATCGCCGCGCCGCATGCCCTCGCGCACCTTCTCGACGTTGGCCATGTACTCTTCGGGCGTCTGGTCGGAGACAATCGGACCTGGCTTCGCGCGCTTCGGCGGCTTGATCCGTTCCGCATCGCGGGCGAGGCCGGCGGTCGAGATTTCTCCGAGCTGGAAATCGTAGCGGAAGCGTTCGATCTTCTCTTTCTTGCGGTCCATGAACCAGATGTCGTCGCAGAGGAAGAGGTGCAGGTCCTTGTGTCCGTCGCGCGGCAGCTTCTTTTCGATGGGCTCGAATTGAAACAGCAGGTCGTATCCGAAAGCCCCCAGCAGGCCGAGCCGCGAATCCTCCTCGCCGCGGAATTCCTCGGTCAGCGTGCGCAAAATGGAAAACGCGGAGGGCTGCTTGCTGCGCTCCTCTTCCGGAAAAAGCGCGGGCAGCGGCTTCAAGCGGCCTTCCAGCGCGCCTCCGGCGGAAACGAATTCCTCCCAGTGCGGATGCGCGGCGAGCACCGGATAGAGCATCTCCAACAGCCTGCGCCCGCGCTCGTTCAGCGGACGGAACTCGACGCGGCGGTCATAGGAAACCATCTCGAGCGGCGGGCGGCTGGATGCGACATCCCAACGCGAGTACCGCCCGGGATACTCGTATCCCGACGAAAGATAAATCCCACGGTGCCGGTCCAGATCGTGCAGAAGATGCTTCAGCCCCTTTTGGTAATTGCCTTGGGAAGCCGAGCGGGTGACCTCAATTCCGTGGGGAGTCGTGTAGCGGTATTCGCGCATGGTCTACTCCCTGGAAAGTTATTTTTCAGGATAGCAGACCAGCGCTTGGAAGCGCGCCAGCATGTCCGCGGCCGGTGCGGTCCTCAAATCGTGGCCCGCGCCTTCGACCACGAGCAGATCGGTATGCGCCGGAATCGTTGTTATCGCCGTACGCAACTCTTCGACCGTACCGAACGGATCGGCCGTGCCATGGACGAAAAGCGCCGGCGTGCGCAACTCGGGAAAGAACCCGGTGCGCATCTGTTCGGGCTTGCGCGGCGGATGCAACGGATAGGAAAGCAGCAGCAACGCCGCGGTCAGTTCGCCGTGTTCCGCGGCGGCCATCGCGGTCTGCCGGCCGCCGTAGGAATGACCGCCGGCGAAAACGCGCCCGCCCGCCAGCTTCCGCAGCGCATTCACCGCGCGCGCAATACCCTCCCGGTCCCGTGGCGCCATGGCTGGAAAAGGGGGCCCTTTGGGACGGTCGATGCGAAACGGCAGATCGTAGCGCAGCACCAGGTACCCGGCTTCGGCCAGCGCGGCGGCCATCCGCACCAGCAGCGGTGCGTTGGCGTTCGAACCCGCGCCGTGGGTCAGCGCGAACGCATCGCCATTCGAAACCGCCGGTCGGTGCAGCACGCCGCGGACGCCCGCCGTCTCGAATGCTTCGATCGTCACTTGGCGTTCGGGCATGGCGTGGACGACGGCGCATGCGCCACTTGCTCACTCCTTCTTCTTCAGTTCGCGGTCGTGCTCCTGGATGAACTGGCGAATCTCGCCGGCCATCCCGAGCAGTCTCTCCCACTGCTCGCGGTAGAGCGTGACCGGGAACCGGCCGAGCCCGTACACCGACAGGGCGCCCTTTTCGCTCACCTTCAGCGACATTTGTCCACGAGGCCGCTTCAGCGCCTCGTTTTCGGCGCGCAGCCGCTCAATCTCCACTTTCAATGCTTCTTCGTTTGGCATGGCGAATACAGTTTCAGTGATACCACAACCACGGG
>DASWZP010000390.1:0-7099 GCA_036404395.1 Bryobacteraceae bacterium
CAGCCGCAGCTCAACTGGCCCCAATCGGATTGCGGGCCGTGCACCAGGTCGCTCCAATCGGAGAAGGTCGAGATGAAGGAAATCGGGAACCAGTCGCGCGCAGGCTCGCCCAGACCCATCTGGCTTTTCACGTCGTGCGCCAGGTGGGAGAGCGTGTAGCGCTGCGCCTCGCGGCGCTCATCGGTCACCGCCTCGTCGCGGCCGGTGAAAGAGACCGGCTGGAAAGAGAGGAACGGAATTTTCTTGGGATTGTCGAGCGCAAACTGGATGATCCGTCCCACCTGCTCATTATTGATGCCGTTGATGATGGTGATGACCGGAATGATATCGACGCCGTTCGCATGCAGATTCTCGATCGCCCGCAGCTTCACGTCGAACAGGTTGCCCACCTTGCGATGCTGATTGGCGGCGTTGCCGATGCCGTCGAATTGCAAATAGGCGTAGCGCAAACCGGCTTCGGCCGCCTGGCGGCAGAATTCCGGACTCTTGGCGAACTCGATGCCGTTGGTGGCCGCCTGCACGGAGGTGTAGCCGACTTCGCGCGCATAGCGCACCGCGTCCAGGAAAAATGGCGAGATGGTCGGCTCGCCGCCGGAAAACTGAACCGACATCTGGCGCTTCGGCTTGATGGTGACGGCGTTGTCGAGCAGGGTCTTGATGTCTTCCCAGCTCAGCTCGTGGACGAACCCGACCTGGTTGGCGTCCATGAAACACGGATCGCACATCATGTTGCAGCGGTTGGTCAGGTCGATGGTCAACACGGAACCGCGGCCGTGGGTGATGGTGCTGGTGCCGTGCTTGTGCAGCGTGGCGTCGTTGTGGGCGCGGATGTCGCGGCCGGGGAAGACCTGCTCGATGTGCCGGTAGAAGTTGGTATCGATCGCCATCACATCCTCGAAATGGCCGTGGATGGGGCAATCCTTCAGCATCAGGATCTTGCCGTCGCGCTCGACGATTTGCGCTTTGATCTCGCCGGGGCGCTGGTCGTAGAGAACCTCGAGCGGCGTCTCGCCGTCCAGAATCCGCTGGCGGATTTCGGGCACGCAGCGCGGGCAGAGCGAGTCGGTTTCGCGCGGCCAGCCGAGCGGCGGTTTGGCCTTTTCCCAGCTTTTGAGGAGGGGCTTATCCGACCACTTTGGCGTGAAGCCTGGATTCTGGTGGATCTGATTCAGCTTGTCGAAGACCACCCAGGCCGCATTGGCGGCTACGGTCAGGACTTTTTCGGCATACTTTACGGGCTTGTGCATCGTGCGTTCGCTCCTCTGGTGCTTGAGCACAGTATAGGCAAAGCCGACGCGCTCGACTACCGGTTGGCATTAAAACGTTGAAATTATTGGTTGTACGGCGCAGAACGGGGTTGAATGGGGCGATAGCGGCCAGCTCCGGAGGCCGGGCCTAGCCGTATGAAAGAGAACGGCTTACAGCGTCAGGACGCGCGCTTCACGACCAGGTCGGCGCCGAAACTGCCGTCTTCGGTGCCGAATTGGAAATGAATCTCGTCGTCGGTCACCTTACCCTTGAAAACCAGCTTATAGGTGGTGCCCTCGTAGTCGGTGGCGACCCAAAACGTAAGGGTATCGCCATCGAGCTTGCCTTCTTTAATTCCGGTGGGAGAAGTGGGCAGGCCGTCCATCGTCCCGGTTACGCCGGCGTCCTTGACCGTCAGGTGCAGCACCACCGGCACGCTGTTGCCGTCAAAATCGAACGCCCCTTTCCAGTCGCCACTGAGGCTGGCGGGCCAGGCCAGCGCAGCCAGGAAAAGGAACAGAGCAGTCACGGTGAAGGCGCGTTTCATACGAAATTCTCTCCAGGTGGATATTGTACCAGCGGCGCCGGTTCCACGGGCGTCACTTTTTCGATTGGGCAGCCTTCTGGGTTTCGACGAATGCCGCCACGTTGCTCTTGTCGATCAAAGTCACGCCGGTGTCGACGAACGTCGGCAAGGGCGAGAACGAATCGCGCGAGAAATCGCCCACCAGCGAGGCCGGCGGGTGGTGGTGCAAATCATCCAGCATCTTGATGCTCAGGAAGGCCATGGTGAAGGGCTTCTGGCCCAGCGTGGCGGTGATCACGCCGTTCCGGATGCCCTCGATGGTGCGCTGGTCGGCATCCATGCCCATCACCAGCTTGCCGGTCACGCTCTTCCGGGTGAGCACGTCGGCCACTTCCGGCGCGGCGATCGAGACCAGGCAGACAAACGCGTCCACCGGTTCCTTCTTGTCGACAGCCTGCATGGTGCGGTCGAAGATCACGCCGGGATCGCCCTTGGCGTCGACGACTTCCGTGATGTGGATGCCCGGATGCTCCGCGAAAATGTCGCGGTATCCTTGCAGCCGCTCCTTCAGATTGGGCTGTTCGGGAAAGGTGAAGATGACCACGTTGCCCTTGCCGTCCAGACGGTTGGCGACCAGCCGTCCTCCCATCAGCCCGGCCTTGTAATTGTCGGTGCCGACGAAAAAAAGGCGCTTGCTGTTGGGAGCGTCCGAATCCATGGTGATGACCGGAATCCCCTGCGCGATGGCGGCGTCGATATCGTCTTTGAGCGAGGCCGGGTCGGCGGCGGAAACCACAATTCCGGAGGGCTTCTTGCTCAACAGCGCGTGGAATTGCTCTTGCTCGCCCTTAACGTCATAGGTGTCGGTCCCGACCGCTTCGGCGACCACCCCCAGTTGTTTGGACGCCTGGGCGACGCCCGAGGCGGCTTCCTGCCAGTACTCCACCCTGGTGAGCGGGCTCACCAGGTAATACCTTTCGTCGGCGCTGTGCTGCGACCCGCCACAGCCTGTAAAAGACGCCAGCGCTGCCGCCGGCAGGAACCACATCCAACGTGACACGGTTGCCTCCTGAATGGCGAGTATAACTTGCGGCTCGCCCGGAGAAAAGGGGAAGGTGCGAGGATCAGGTCACGACGGCCTGGATATCGCCGGCTGCGAGCGCCTGTCCGGGCGTGGCATAGATCGATCGCACGTACGCCAGGGCGACCGCGCTGCCCTGTGCCGGCGAGTAGATCGAGGAGGTGATCTCACCGGCCTCCGCGCCATCGGCAGTGAGCTTGGTGCCCGCGGGCGCGGCGGAATCGAGGCGCAGTCGGACCAGCTTGCGATTGACATGGCCCTGCGCGCGGATGCGCTCCACGATTTCCTGGCCCAGGTAGCAGCCCTTGGTGAAACTCACGGCGTGCATCTGCCCGGTTTCCTGCGGCAACGAAGTATCGCGGATGTCTTCGCCATAGCGCGGCCGGCCGTTTTCGAGGCGCACCAGGCGGGCATCGTCTTCCGATGCCGGTTGAGCGCCGGCTTCGGCCAGCCGGCGGATGATTCCATCCGCGGCGCTGGCGGCGGCATAGATACGAAAGCCAGGCTGGCCGGTCAGGCTGGTGCGCGCGACCGTGGCGTCTTCCCACGACCGATGCTGGTAATCGCCACCGGGCGCCACGGCGCCGGCCTTCTCCAAAACCAGCGCCGATTGGGGACCTTCGAGCGCGATGGCGCAGGTGGCCTCCGTCACGTCCTCCAGTTCCACCTGGTCGGCGACGATGTAGCGCCGGATGTGCTGCACGATCTTCTCCCGCAGCTCGGGTTCGGTGTCGAGAAGAATCTGATCGTCGGAAGCCAGCAGGGTCAGATCCGCCTGGATGCGGCCCTGCGGGCTGAGCAGGAACGCGTAGCAGCCGGAGCCGGCGCCGAGTTTCTTGACTTCGTTCGAGGTCAGGTTGTGCAGCAGCCGTGCGCGGTCGCGTCCGCGGACCGCAATCCGCCCGCGCGTGCTCACGTTCATCCACGCGGCGCCGTGCCGCAGCGCTTCGTACCCCGTGCTCATACCTTAGAAGATGCGGCGCAGGTAGGCTGCGATGCCGATCACGATCAGCGAAGAAATCGCTCCGCCCGCCATCAGGCGCACGCGCCGGGGGTGGTGCGGCTGGGTAATTAAGACCGCGACGGCGAGGACGTGCGCCACCAGCAGCAGCTTCACGCTCAGCACGATGTGGTATCGCAGCGTGTGTCCCGGATTACTCAGCAGATTATAGACGCCCGAGATCGCCAGGAACGCGATCGACAGTATCACCAGCGGCCGGAAAGCCGCCGCCGTCCGTTCGGCCAGCGCCGCGCGCGCTTCCGGGGCGAGCGCCGCCGCCGCCCCAGCCGCGATCCAGCCGTAAATCATCCCGCCGCTCAGGCACGCCACCGAAGCGATGTGCAGCCAGCGCATCAGCACGCTCAATCCTTCGCCCATAGCATGAGTATACAATCGGCTTGTATGATTCACGAGATCCTGCCGGTGGGGATGCTGCAATGCAACTGCTCGATCTTCGGCGACGAACAAACCCGCGAGGCCATCGTGATCGATCCTGGCGACGACGTCAGCCGGATCCTCGAGCTGCTCGCTCAGCATGAACTGAAAGTGAAAGCCATCGTAATCACCCACGCGCACATCGACCACATCGGTGGCGCGCAGGAGCTCAAGCGGATCACGCAAGCGCCGGTTTATATGAATCTCAACGATGCCAGCCTGCAGGCGATGCTGGCTACCCAGGCGGCGTGGCTGGGTGTGCCGACGCCGGAGAGCGTGAAAATCGACGCGCCCCTGAACGATGGCGCGATTCTACAGCTCGGCCAGGCCGAGTTTCACGTGCTGCATACGCCCGGCCACACGCAGGGCAGCATCAGTTTGTGGATTCCCTCGGAACGAAAACTGGTGGCAGGCGACACGCTTTTCGCGGGCAGCATTGGCCGCACCGACCTGCCGGGCGGCGACGGCCGCCAGATCCTGCGCTCGATTCATCAGAAGCTGCTGCCGCTGCCCGAGGAGACCACCGTGATCCCCGGCCATGGCGGCATCACCACCATCGGCCGCGAAAAAGAGTTCAACGTTTTTCTGCGGTAGGGCATGCTTTAGCTTGCCCAAAAAGTCTTTTCAAATATACGGCAAGCTAAAGATGCCCTACCTATTGCCCCGGCAACGCTGCGGCCAGCAGAAACACCAGCGGGGCATTCCAGTTGATGGCGATCTCGTTGGTCGAGTACGAGCCCTCGTCATCGACATACACTTTGGCTGGCGGCAGGCCGGGCGGCAGCTTCTTCGCGGCGGCATCCGCGCGCTCGGGATTGGGGCCACCCGAAAGCAGGCCGGGCCACGCCCCGAGGTCCTTGTTGGCGGCACTCGGCCGGTGGTGCGGATGGCGGTAAGGGTGCTCGCCCACCTGGGTCACGAAGGACAGCGAGAACGTGTTGCGGCCCAGCAGGTAGTGTAGATTCTCAAGCGCGGCGTTCCGGTAGCGCGGATCGGGGTGAAACGCGTTGGCTACCAGCAACTGCATGCCGTAGTTGGCCACGTTGCCGTTGGAGCCCCATTCGTAATCCTTCCCGATGAGGCTGACGTGGTATCCGTTCGCCAGCGTGCGTTCCACGATCTGGTCGGCGGCCGCCAGCGATTCCTGGCGGATGGCGCTGGTTGCCGCGGCGTTCTTCCCGCCGCCGAGAACGTACGTCCACAGCGCGAGGTTCGAAACCTTGCTCCACCACTGCGGTCTGGTTGCGGTGGTGTGGAACTCGGCGTAATGCGCCAGGAAGTAGTTTTCGTAAGGCGCGTCGCCGGTGGTGCGCCAGAGTTCGGCGGCGGCCCACAGGCGCTCGTCGGCGCAATTATCGTCGCCGTACTCGCCGGTGTTGACGCCGGGCGGATTGTGGAAGGTCACATCGGGATGCTTCTCCACCCAGCCCCAGGCCTTGCGCGCGGCTGCCAGCGAGCGGTCCGCGTAAGCGTGGTCGAAGGGCCGGAAGACGCGCGCCGCAATCGCCATCACGGCGGCGAAATCGGCGGTAGCGCAGGAGCTCTTGTACGGCTCCTGGCCGGTGCCCATGACGTAGCTCATCAGCGTATCCTTCTCCGGCATGACAAAGCCGCAGAAGCGCTCGCTGGCCTGCTTGGGCCACACGCCGCCATCGTCATCCTGCATGGAGAGCATCCAATCCAGGTTCCATTTGATCTCGCTGAGGATATCGGGAGTGCCGTTGCCGGATTCGGGAATGTTGAGTTTGATGGGGCTCACGCGCGCGCCGAACATTTCCCAGGTCCACAGCAGCGTGCCGGTGGTGATGCCGGAGTTGACCACGTAGCGGCCGTAGTCGCCCGCGTCGTGCCAGCCGCCGTGGGACGCGCGCGGGCCGGTCTTGCCGGACGAGGCGTGCCACGCTCCTTCGAGATGGCACGCATCGTGCCGGAAGCCGGGGAACTCGGGGCCGAGATCGACCGCCGTTCCGCAGCGCTGCCCATAATAAGATCGCATGGCGAGGTAGTAGACGCGCTGGTAGACATCGGCGCCGATCGAGAAATTCCAGCTCCGTCCCACGCCGGGAACTTCCAGGTAATAGCGGCCGGGTTCGGAGAGCGCGCTGAAATCGGCAAGCTGCACCGCGTCGCCCGAGTCGGCGTCGGGCCGGACGGCGCGGAGCTTGCCGTGCCACCGAATGACGTCGCCGGCGGAGCGGCGCACCAGGAATTCCGTCGCTGGCTTCTGTGCGGCCACCACCGCAATTTTGGGAGCGGCCGGCAGGTAGCCGGCCTGATCGACTTTGATTTCGAGCGTAGCTTCGGCGGCAAACGCGGCCGAGCATGCCAGCAACAGCAGAGGGATCTTCATATCGGGCACCAACGGATTACGGTATCACCTTGCTGGTAGGGCAGGCTTTAGCTTGCCCGTCAAAGGTAGGACAGACGATCGGGTTTTGTCGTCTGTCTATGCATCGCGCTTCGACAAGGCATGACCGACCACGAAAAGCGATGGTCCGTCCTACTTCGCGTACCAGTCGCTCAGGCGGACTTCGATGCCGCTGCCGGCGAGCGCTTTGGTGAATATGGCCAGATCGCTGCCGCGGTAGTGGTACGGATAAACAACCGCCGGATGGAAAGCGCGCACCGCGTCGGCTGCTTCCTGCGGGGGCATGGTGTAAGGCAGGTTCATGCAAATGAAGGCCACGTCGATGTGCTTGAGCGCCCGCACCTCGGGGACGCCCTCGGTGTCGGCGCTGAAGTAGAAGCGCTTGCCGCCATAAGTGACCACGTACCCGTTGTCGCGCCCCTTCGGGTGGAAGAACTCACC
>DASWZP010000391.1:0-8419 GCA_036404395.1 Bryobacteraceae bacterium
GGCGCGCCGGCCGTTAACCGCTGGTTCTACCGGCAGCGCATGGAAGCGGTTTTGACGCGTACCGCGCGGCCGTGGCTGGTGCTGCTCGATGCCGGTTGCTTCGCGCCGTGGAGCGAAGCGACACCTCAAGCAACGCCGGGGACGGGGGCCGGTGCGGCGCAGGTGGAGTTTGTCGCGGTCGACGCGCAGTCGCGCACGACCGTGACAGGCGTGCAGGCGCCCAAGGCCGATGAGCAGACCATACGCCCGGACGCCAAGCTGCTGTTCGTGGCCGGCGCGGGCTGGACCAAGAAGCAGCCCGATGGCGCGGTGCATGTGGAGGAAGCGCAGCAGCTCATCCTCGGCGTGTTGCGCGGCGCGCAAGCGTCGCTCGGCGGCAGCAAATCGCTGGTCGATTTGAGCGGCGAGGGCCAGGCCGTGCTGCCCTTTATGACGCATCTCAACCAGGTGGGGCAAACCGGCTCGACGCCGCGCCATCAGAAGGGCCTCTCCACCTGCTGTCACGGCGAGGAACCGCACGTGGTCGGCTGGCGCTTCGTGACCGAACGCCGCGCCGTCAACCTCGATCCCAACTGTGGCTGGTCGCGCGGCAAGGCCGATGTGGTTTACGTAGCCGACGCGTTCGCGGTGGTGCGGGAATTGAACCGGCTGCTGGGATAGGGCGGGGGCGGGCTCTCAGAATCGTCTCGACGTTTCTTGCGGCGGTGACGAAGCTCGCAAAGAACCGGCGGCAAAGACCGCCGGCGTTACGAGAGCGCGCGGCTATGGCTGCTGGCTGCTATCGGGGCGGCGCTTCAGGGTCGGGCGATCGCTGTCGTCGGTGGTACTCGTACTGGAGCCGCTGCCATCGTCCACCGGGCCGGTACCGGTGCCGGGAGCGCGGCGCAGGCGCGGCCGGTTCGGATCTTCCTTGGAATCCACCTTATGGCGGTTGTGCAACATGGCCAGCCGGCCCTTGACGTCGTTGAATTCCGAGGTGTTGACCACGTACTCGTCCTTGGGCTTTAGCTCGGTCTGGATTTCCTGCTGCGCCGCCTTGATCCGGTCGTCGTTCATCGGGTGGGTCATGAACACCTTGGCGATCGAGCCCGGCTTCCGCTTTTCCATGGTCTCGATTTTTTCGAAGAAGTCGACAAACGACCTCGGGTCGTAGCCCGACTTGTAGAGGTACTGCAAACCGAAATGGTCGGCTTGTCTCTCTTCGGCGCGCGTGAACTGCAGCATGGTCAGGGGAATTGCCAGGCTCATGCCCTGGCGGATGGCGTAGCCGGTCCAGGTCCAGCCGGTCAACATCGAGCCGGCGATCGCCCCAATCTCCATCAAATCACCCTTGGTTTGCTGGCGCGTGGCATGGCGGCAGGCGACGTGGGCAATTTCGTGCGCCATCACGCCGGCCAGCTCGGCTTCGGTGTCGGCTTTGAGAATAAGGCCGGAGTTCACGAAGAAGAATCCGCCGGGAAGGGCGAAGGCATTTACTTCTTCGGTGTCCAGCACTTTGATGGTGAAGGGCACTTTGGCGTCGGAGTTGCGCACGATATTCTGGCCGACCCGGTTTACGTATTCGGCAACGATCGGGTCGTCGACGATCTTGGCCTGGCGCTCCACCTCGGTTGCCAACTGCTTGCCCAGGGCGATCTCCTTCTCGAGCGAGTAGAAGTTGATGCCGCTGCCGACGTCGCGATCCCCGATGGCGTCGGGATCGTTGTTTTTGTTCTTGCTGTCATCGCCATACGCACTGCCAGCCAGCAGGCTGAACATGGCGAAAATTGTAACAAGAGAGGTGGAACGGCGCTTCATGGGGGACTCCCTCTACATACACTATACGCCCGAACGCGGCGCATGAATTAGATGCTCAATCATTTAACGTGGTGGCGGGAGATGTGGTTTCACCCCAAGCGCAGTGTTTTCAATACAAGCCGAGGCTGATGACTTTACCGGCTGAATCCACCAGTACGTCCAGCCGCCGGTCCATGTAGGAGTAGAACTTGCGGCCTTTGTTGGCCTCGGTGGCGCTGACCTCGCCGCTCCACTGGCGCCGGCAGTCCTGCCAGGTCATGTTCTGCGGATAGACGAAGACGGTTCTCAGCAGGCCGGTTCCGGATTCAAAGTCGAGTTCCAGTTCCTTGTAGTGGCCGGTTGGATCGGCAAACGCGTAAATCTGGCCGTTGACGCTCTGGTTGTCGCCGTAAGCCGGGCGCTGGCGGAGCGGCTGGCCCAGCAGAAAACGGGCGTCGTCGGCCGTCCACTGGCCGATCATCTTCTGGCAGAAAAGCGCGCTGTTCTGCTCGAAGGCCGGCGGATAAATGACTTTCGTGGAGGTGTGCGGAGTAGCTTCGACCGGAGTGGCGGGAGAGCTCGGCTTGGTGGATTCGGCTGGCGCGGGCTTGGCGGCTTCCGGCTTGCTCGCGGGTGCTCCCGGCAGGAGCACGATTACATCCTCTTGCTGATCCGCGTCCTGGTTGCGCAGTACGGGCGGCATCGGAACGTATCCGGTTCTCGATCGGTCCGAAGAGTCCGCCGCCAGGGCGAGCCAGCCAGCCATCAGGCAAATCGGGACAAACAAGACCTTTCTCATAATATCCTCAACAAAACACGCACCAATACCCTCTAAAAATAGCCGATTGGGGGCAGTGTTACGAGCCCGAATTTGGCAAGCAGCGGGATGTTGACCAAAGTTAAGTGCGTGAGCGAGGGTCCCCGGCCACTACTGGTGTTGGGCGCCTAGGAGGTTTTCAATGAAACTGCGTTCGATGGGCCAATAGCCGTAAACCCGTTTGCCGCCGCTCGTGAAACTGCCGGCCGCCAGCACGCCGCTCAAGTCGGCCGGGTTGGGGGTCTGATTCTCACGGGCAATCATCTGGCGGAGCACGCCGGTGACGCGGGTGAGTTCGAGCGCCGCGTCCGCCGCATCGATCTCATTGCGGCAAAGCACGTTCAGTTTGGCGGCCATGCGGCGGCCTTCGGGCCCGAAGGCCAGGGTGACGCTTTCCGCTTCGCTCAGGCTGTGCGCGAACATACGAGTGCCGGCAGGCAGATTGTCGCCGGAACGCAGTGTGGCAACTGGGACCGAAAGCCACACCGGCGATGCGGGCGGGATGGCGGGCGTACCAGGCGCCGGGGTAGCCAGGCGCAGAACCGCCGATGCATCCGGGCTGACCGCCAGCGCCATCAGGCCGGAGCGCAGGGGGAAGAACGAAATCCGGCGCTCCGGGAGAGTGCCCTGCATGCGGCACAGGTCGCGCTCGCAGCGGCCGCCCTGCTCGGCGACATAGGCCCGCAGGCGGGGCCAATCGAAACTCCCCTCGAGCAGCAGGAATTTGCCGGTGGGCGCGAAGGCGACCAGCGCCCGATCCAGATCGCGCTGGTAGTTGAAGTTGGTCTTGCGCACGAAGGCCTGGTATTCGGGGTCCTGGCCTGCCTGGGAGCTATCCAGCATTTGCAGAATTCCGGCGCGCCGCAGTGCCCGGAAATCGACCGAAAGAACCAGTGCGTTATCGGCGGGCAGCCGTTGCAACAGCCGGGTGATGGTGAACGGCTGCGAACGGTACCAGTCAACGCCGGCGATCACAAGCGCGGCGGCGGCCAGCGCCGCTGCCAGCCAATACAAGCGGGTTCTCAGAGTCACTACATCAGTATCACACCAGGCAGGGGCGCGGGTGGTCTACCCATAAGCGAAGAAAAGCCGAGACGACTCTCGGCTCAGGAGGCCCAACGGCCTGCGCCACGAAGGCCACGAAGCCTACATCTTGGTCAGCAGTTTTCGCCTTTGCTATCCTCATAAATTGACCGGCGGACTGGGTTTCCGCTCGGCCCACCCTATGCACAAACTTCTGGCTCTCAATCGGAGTGAAATAGCGATCCGCATTCTGCGCGCGGCCAATGAATTGGGGCTGCGCACGGTGGCGGTCTACTCGCAGGAAGACTCGCTCGCCTTGCATCGATTCAAGGCCGATGAAGCGTATCTGATCGGCCTGGGCAAGGGGCCGGTGGAAGCATATCTGGATGTCGACGGCATCGTGGGGCTGGCCAAGGAAAAGGGTGTCGATGCCATCCATCCCGGCTATGGCTTTCTTTCCGAGAATCCGGCGCTGGCGAGGGCATGCGATCGCGCCGGCATCACCTTCATAGGCCCCAGCGCGGAGCTGCTGGAGCTGCTGGGAGACAAAACCGCGGCGCGCCGGCTGGCGGAAAAGGCCGGCATTCCGGTGGTGCCGGGCACCGAACAGCCGGTGCGCAACGCCAAGCAGGCGGAGAAGATCGCCGGCGAGATCGGTTTCCCGCTCATCGTCAAGGCGGCTTTTGGCGGCGGCGGGCGCGGCATGCGGGTGGTGGATCGGCCTGCCGATTTCGCCGGGCGCCTGGAGGAGGCGCGGCGCGAAGCCGGAGCGGCGTTCGGCAACGACGCGGTCTTCCTGGAACGCTTCGTGCGCCGCGCGCGGCACATCGAAGTGCAGATTCTGGGCGACCGCCATGGCAACATTCTGCACCTGTACGAACGCGACTGTTCGGTGCAGCGCCGTCATCAAAAAGTGGTGGAAGTGGCGCCGGCGGTGTCGCTCGATCCGGCCCTGCGCGCCGTTTTGGCAGATGCCGCGGTGCGCCTGGCGCGCGCCGCCGGCTATTACAACGCCGGCACGGTGGAGTTTCTGGTGGATGCCGATTCCGGCGAATGGTACTTCATCGAGGTCAACCCGCGCATTCAGGTGGAACATACGGTCACCGAGATGGTGACGGGAATCGACCTGGTGCGCTCGCAGATCCAGGTGGCGCAGGGTTTGGAGCTGCACGGCGCGGAGATGGACCTGCCGGCGCAGGAGAAGATTCCGCTGTACGGCTACGCACTGCAATGCCGCATCACCACCGAGGATCCGGCCAACGGTTTCGTGCCGGATTACGGCAAGCTTTCGACTTACCGTTCGCCGGCCGGATTCGGCATCCGGCTGGACGGAGGGTCGGCGTATTCGGGCGCGGTGATCACGCCGTATTATGACTCCCTGCTGGTGAAGGTGACCGCCTGGGGACGCACCTTCCGCCAGGCCTGCCAGCGCATGGATCGCTCTCTCCGCGAATTCCGCGTGCGCGGAGTCAAAACCAACATTCAGTTTCTGGAGAACGTGGTCAACGACCAGGAGTTTCAGGCGGGCCGCGCGACCACGCGGTGGCTGGAGGAAAATGCGGCGCTGTTCCGCTTCGCACCGCGGCGCGACCGCGCCACCAAGCTGCTCAGCTACCTGGCGGACGTGATCGTCAACGGCAACCCGGCGGTGGCGGGAAAGCCGCGGCCTGCGCTTCTCGATGCCGCGCCTGTGCCGCTGCACGTGGCTGCCGCGCCGCCCGGCGGCACCCGCCAGTTGCTGGACAGGCTGGGGCCGGAGGCGTTCGCCGCCTGGGCGGCTGCCCAGCGTCGCCTGCTGATCACCGATACCACTTTCCGCGACGCCCACCAGTCGCTTCTAGCCACGCGCGTACGCACGTATGACATGCTGCGCATCGCCAACTTCATGGCGCACAGTTTGCCCGACCTTTTCAGTCTCGAAATGTGGGGCGGCGCCACATTCGACGTGGCTATGCGGTTCCTCCACGAGGACCCTTTCGTCCGCTTGCGCCGCCTGCGCGAAGCCATCCCGAATATTTGTTTTCAGATGCTGCTGCGCGCCTCCAACGCGGTGGGCTACACGGCTTACCCGGATAACGTGGTGGCCGAGTTCATCTACGAAGCCTCGGCGCAGGGCATCGACATCTTCCGCATTTTCGATTCGCTCAACTGGCTGCCCAACATGAAGGCGTCGATGGAGGCGGTGCGCAAAACGCGCTCCGTGTGCGAGGCCGCCATCTGCTACACCGGCGACCTACTGGACCCCAAGCGCGACAAGTTTTCGCTCGGCTATTACGTCCGCATGGCCCAGGAGCTGGAACGGATGGGCGCGCACGTGCTCGCCATCAAGGACATGGCGGGGTTGTGCCGTCCCTACGCGGCGGAAAAACTGGTGAAGGCGCTGCGCCAGGAAGTCGGCATTCCCATCCACTTCCACACGCACGATACCAGCGGCGTCAACGCAGCCTCGGTGCTGAAGGCCGCCGACGCCGGCGTCGATATCGCGGATGCCGCCATCGCCTCCATGAGCGGGCAGACCAGCCAGCCCAATCTCAATTCGATCGTGGCCGCGCTCGAACACACGCGGCGCGCGACCGGGCTCGATCTGGACGCGCTCAACCAGTGCGCGGATTACTGGGAATTGGTGCGCGAATTCTACGCGCCGTTCGACACCGGACCCAAGTCCGGCAGCGCCGAAGTCTATCTCCACGAGATGCCGGGCGGGCAGTACACCAATCTGAAGGAACAGGCCGAATCGATGGGCTTGGGCGCGCGCTGGCACGAACTGGCGCGCGCATATGCCGACGTCAACATGGCCTTCGGCGACATCGTCAAGGTCACGCCATCGAGCAAAGTGGTGGGCGACATGGCGATCTTCCTGGCCACCCACAACATGACCATGGAACAATTTGGCCTCCTCACGCCGGAGCATAACTTCACGCTTCCCACGTCGGTCATCGAGATGTTCATGGGCGCGCTGGGCGAGCCGGAGGGCGGCTGGCCGAAAAAGCTCGAAGCCATCATCCTGCGCGGCGCCAAGCCGCACAAAGGGCGCCCGGGAGCGCACCTGCCGAAGGTGGACCTGGAGGATACCGCGGCTGCGCTCGAAAAGAAGATCGGCCGGCGGCCCGTCCGTGACGAGGTGCTGAGCTACCTGATGTACCCGGAGGTGTTCGTCAAGTGCGCGCACAATCGCCAAACGTGGGGCGACGTGGAGGTGCTGCCGACGCCGCAGTTTTATTACGGCATGACGCGGTCCACCGATGTCGCGATCGAGCTCGAACCGGGCAAGACGCTGGTAGTGAAGTTTCTCACGGTGGGTGAGCCGCACCCCGATGGCACGCGCACGGTCTTCTTCGAACTCAACGGCCAGCCGCGCGAAGTCACCGTCCGCGACCGCAGCCTGGACGTGAAGCAGCGGGCCGTGCCCAAAGCGGATCCCAATCAGCCCGGACAGATTGGCGCGCCGATTCCGGGCGTGGTATCGACGGTCGCCGTGCAGATGAACCAGTTGATTCAAAAAGGCGACCAACTGCTGGTGATGGAAGCGATGAAAATGCAGAGCACGGTTTATGCGCCGGTGGGCGGCCGGGTGACGCAGGTTCTGGTGCAGCCTGGGCAGCACGTGGAAGCCAAGGACCTGCTGCTCGAGATCGAGTAGGGCGCGGGCGGAACGCAATCTCGCGCGGTAACGCCGGCGGTCTTGCCGCCGGTGTCTTGTACGCGCTTGACCACGGTCTCTGCGGGCCCCCCTCAACGCGCGCGATCGGAGACAGGAAGAACACCGGCGGCAAGACCGCCAGCGTTACCGGGCGATTTCTTACGACAACTGGGCGTGGCTGGCGCGCATGGCCATAGGGGCCTGGCGGATGTGGGAGTGGCAGAGGAATTCGAGAAGGACGATCATTTTGTGTTCGAGGTCGGGGCCCGAACGGCGTGCATGAGTGCGCGAAATCTGGAATTCGGCGATCCGTTCTCCCAGCTCGGCCCGCGAGCAACCGGAATGGGGGCCGGCCTCGAGGACCGCGGCTCCCAGGAACTCGGCGATGAACCGCATTTCGTCGGTGGAAAGTCCTGCCAGGAATTGGCGGGCGCTGAAGCGGCGCGACGGATCAGCGCAGGCTGCCAAGGCCGAAACCAACGTGCTTCGCAAGGCAGATCTCCTCTCGGTGACCGGACATAAATGTAAAGTGGATCTGGCCGTATTATGGCGGAATCCGCACCCGTGCGCAACCGGGCATAGCCACGGGTGCCGTTAGTATTCGATTTGTCCGGTCGCATTCACGCGTGGGTTTTCCGCCGACGCGGAGGTAGGCGACGCCGGGGTGTGGATTCCCGCCAGCAAGAAAAATGCGCCGGAAACCAGCAATGCCCAGATCAGGCTGACCACGATTGCGAAACGACGGTCCCAATGCATGCTTTGTGCACCTCCCGATTGCACCCGTAGAAAGCTAAAACGGCCGCGGCGGCAATCACCGCCGCGGCCAGCGCCGCCACGGCCTCCGAACCGCGGAGGCGGTAAACCCAGGCGCGAATCACATCCGGCAGCCACTCCCACACAAACCAGGGAGCCACGGGGATGAAAAGGAGGAAATGTCCCCCGCGGGAATCCTCCCGGTTGCGGGTATGCCTTCGCCGGTGCGAATGAGCCAACCTGCATCTCCATCCGCAAATAGGGCATGGAGCGCCTGGAAACGGCAAAGGAACTACCCCGCCCGCCGCCAGGAATTAGGTCCGCTGCCGGGGGCTTCCGCAGCGTGCGCCGGGTTAGCAGCCTGCGCCAGGTTAAAGGCTCGCCGACCATGGGTTCCACAGGACATATCG
>DASWZP010000392.1:0-3389 GCA_036404395.1 Bryobacteraceae bacterium
GACACGCGCAGCAGGACGTCCGCGCCTTCCAGGGCGGCGGCGATCTTCTGGGCTTCTCCCAGGATCTCGCCCACCACCGTCTGCGGGCTCTTCACGTAGCCGGCGCCCTCGCAATACGGGCACGGCGTGCAGAGCGTGCGCTCCAGGCTTTGCTTGACCCGCTTGCGGGTGATCGCCACCAGGCCGAAATCGTTGAATTGAAGAATCTTGTATGGGGCCCGGTCGGCCCGCATGGCGTCCTCGAGCGCCTGCATCACCTTCTGCCGGTTCTTGCGCTCATCCATGTCGATGAAATCGACCACGATGATGCCGCCCAGATCGCGCAGGCGGATCTGCCGCACAATCTCGCGGATGGCGTCGGTATTGGTTTTGACGATGGTGTCTTCCAGGCGGTTGGACTTGCCGACGAACTTGCCGGTGTTGACGTCAATCGCCACCAGCGCCTCGGTCTGATTGATGACGATGTGGCCGCCGCTCTTCAGCCAGACCTTGGGGCGCAGGGCTTTTTCGAGCTCCGCCGTGATGCCGAACTCGTCGAAGATCGGGTTGGCGCGGGAATAGAGTTTGACACGAGTGATGAGGGCGGGCTGGAAGCGCTCGACGAAGCGCAACACGCTTTCGTAAGCTTCCTCGTTATCCACCCAGATATTCTTGAAGTCGGTGGTGAGCTGGTCGCGCAGCACGCGTTCCACCACGTTGAGGTCGTGATGGATGAGCAGCGGCGCCGGCTTGCGCTCGGCCTTCTGCCGCATGTCGAGCCACATGTTGTATAGGAAATGCATGTCGGCGCGCAGCTCTTCTTCGCTGCGGCCGTCGCCGGCCGTGCGCACGATGAAGCCGCCAGGGATGCCGGTTCGATTGGCTTGCAGCACGCGCTTCAGCCGCGAGCGTTCTTCGTCGCTCGGAATCTTGCGCGATACGCCGATGTGGTCGACGGTCGGCATGTAGACCAGAAAGCGGCCGGGCAGCGCGATGTGCGATGTGATGCGGGCGCCCTTCTGTCCCAGCGGTTCCTTGGCGATCTGGACGATGATTTCCTGGCCGCTGCGGAGCAGGTCGCTGATGGAAGCGCCGGCGCCCTTTTCGGGACGGCCCTCACTGGCTCTAGGCGCGGCGGCGGTGCGCTGCTCGGGGCGCGCTTCCTGCGGGCGCGGAGCCTCGCCGGGCGCCGGATTGCGGTCGCGGCCGCCGCGGCGGCGCATGCGGCGGGAAACCCGATGCTGGTAACGGGGACCCTGTTCGCGCAAGGTTGCGGTGAGGCTGGCGGGCGTGCTCGCAGGCTCCGTGCCTCCCTCTGAGACCTGGTCGTCCGCCGCGGCTTGACTCTCCGCAGTGCCTTCGCCTTCGGCAAAGTCTTCGCCTTCGGCAAGGTCTTCGACTTTGGGAGCAGCTCCCAGCTCGTCGCCGGCTTCAGTCGAGTCCGGCACCGGGGCCGATTCCGGCTCATCGGCGAGCTCGCCCGAAACTTCTTCGACATCGATCCGGGCTTCGGCTAATTCGGCGGCAACTTCCTCAGCCTCGATTGGAGCTTCCGCCGCTACGGCTTCCACCTCAACTGGCGTGGCAGGCGCGGCAACATCGACGGGTACAGCAGGAGGTTCGGCTGCCTCAACCGGCGTTTCGGGTTCGATTTCGGCGCCTTCAGGCTCGTGTTCGGCGCCGTCGGATTCTTCGAAAGCACCCGCTTCCGGCTCTTCCACCGCGCGCGCCGGGCCGGTGTACTTGGCCAGCGATTCGCCGGGCAGAACCAGCAGATCGTCGCTGAGAGATATACCCGGCTCGGCAGGCTCCGGCAGCCGCGGTTCGATCGGCGCAGCGGGCCCAGCGGCGTGATGGCCGGGCGAGTAGAACTTGGAATCGGGCAGCCCGCGTCCACCCCGCTGGCCGCGGCGCCGGCGGGAACGGCGCCCTCCGCGGCGGTCGCGATCGCGTTCGTCGCGGCGCTGTTCGGATTCGGGCGCGGCGGCCTCGGCCATTTGTGGCGGAGCGGGCTCGATAGCGGCGCCGGTTTCTGCCACAGCGGCCGGTTCAGCCGCATCCGCCACAGGCGCAGCTTCCGCCGGAGCCGGCGGCGCGGCTATCGTCGCGGCTGGTGGAGTGCGGTCCATTTTGAGGACCTTCTCCTCCACGCTGGTTACGATCTTGTCGTACTCTTCGTTGTCTTCGAAGAAGTCGGATACATAAAGAAATGCATCTCGATCCAGGCCGATATCGACAAACGCCGATTGCATGCCCGGCAGGACGCGCGTCACGCGGCCTTTATGGATACTGCCAGCCAGGGAATATTCGTTTTCCCGCTGGTGATAGACCTCGAAAACCTGATCGTCCTCAAGAACCGCCACACGCGTTTCGTGGCGATTGGAAGAGATCACTAACTCCTTGGACATCCGCTGCCTCCCCGGGAACTTGGGGAGAGTCTCGGAGGCGAGGTGGGCGCCCTGCGTGCGCGCCGGACGCGCCTATGCGTATAAGGCGGCAAGCCCGTCGCTAAAGAAGCTCACGCTGGCCGCCGGCGGAGCTTTCACTCGAACGCCGGACGGCCGGGAACCGCTCCTCCTTCTGGGGGAACGCTCAAGAAAGCGCCACCACCCCGAGGGTCTCTTCTTAGGCTCCCGATAACCTTTCTATCGCGGGCGCGCCCTTGCGGACGGCCCGGCTAATTCACAAATCTTCTGAGGCGGACGTTATTCACCAGCCCCAAAGCCAAAAAGCTCGACCAGATACTGGAACCACCGGCGCTGAAGAACGGCAACGGAATGCCGGTCACCGGCATCAAGCCCGCCACCATTCCCACATTGACCACAACGTGGAACAGTAACAGGCTGGCCACTCCCATGCAGATATACATACCCACCGGATCGGGCGCCGTTTGCGCATTCTGGACAATGCGCATAATCATCACAAAGAACAGCGACAAAACAATTACTACGCCGACAAATCCATGCTCTTCGGCAAGCGACGCAAAGATAAAGTCCTTCTGCGACACCGGCAGGAAGCGCAACTGGGTTTGCGTTCCCTTGGTAACTCCCTTGCCGAACATCCCACCCGCTCCCACCGCGATCTGGGATTGAATCAACTGAAACCCGGCTCCCTGGGGGTCGCGATCCGGAT
This sequence comes from Bryobacteraceae bacterium, assembly GCA_036404395.1. Lineage (GTDB taxonomy): Bacteria > Acidobacteriota > Terriglobia > Bryobacterales > Bryobacteraceae > Bog-375. The sequence continues at coordinate 3,112 of DASWZP010000392.1, forward strand.
CCAGAAAGCTGACCAACCGCGCCCGCTGAAAGGGCTGCAGGAACTGCCAGCCCACGGGAATCGCAATTATCATGACCACGGCGATGACGATTACGTACTTGCGCCGCAGCCCGGCCAGAAATGCGCCTACCATCAAAATGGCGATATACGTCAACGAGGTCCCCAGATCGGGCTGTTTCAGCACCAGCAGCGTGGGAACCAATACCAGCGACGAAAGTATCGTCATCTCCCGGATCTCCAGCGTTTCCGTCTTGATCTCCGCCAGATACCGGGCTACC
>DASWZP010000393.1:0-13757 GCA_036404395.1 Bryobacteraceae bacterium
CGGGCCGGGCATGCCCGGCCCCTACGGACGGCAACTGGGCGTTGTTGGGGCGAGGCACGCCTCGCCCGCGTGTCGCGCGGCAAAACGCGGTTATGGTTGCGAAATGCCGTCACTTAGTCCACTCCAATCCTCTTGCTGCGCCGTTCGGTGAGTATCGTGTCGTGCCACACACCGTCGCGCTTGGCGATGCGCTCGCGCCGCCCCACGGTTCGAAAGCCGCATCGCGCCTGAAGCGCCAGGCTGGCCGCGTTCTCGGCAATCGTGGCCCCTTGCAGGGTCCAGATCCCGTGAGACTCGGCGGATTCGACGATCGCTTCCAGCAGAGCCCGACCCACGCCGCGGCCGCGCGCCGCAGCCGCGACATAGATCCCAACTTCCGCGACGCCCGCGTAACAAGCGCGCTGCGACACAGCGCTCAGCGCGGCCCAACCGAGAACCGCGTTCTCCCGCGCCACCAGTCGGGAATGCGGTAATCGCGCCCGATCCCATTGTTCCCACGAAGGAGCGGCCGTTTCAAAGCTCCCCACCCCGGTGGCCAGCCCTTCTTCGTAAATCGCGCGCACGTCCGGCCAGTCATCCGTTTTCATGACTTCGATTCGAAAAGGCATCGGCTTTGCTTCAGTCTACAACTTGGGCTCGGAGTGTTGCGCGGAGCGGTTCACTATTTTACCTTGCGTCGCGGAAGTGACGTCTCGCTGCCATCCATAACACAGCGGCCAGCATCGCCGAACACGCTGGGATGAGGTACATGGCATCGTGTAAGCCGATGGCGCGGGCGGCATCAAACGCGACACCGGAGTTAGCGGCCGCACGGGCGAAATGGTCGCTGAGGCGGCCGGTTACTAGCGGGCCAAACGAGGCGCCGCATAAGTACATGGCGAGATAGTAAGTGGCCATCGCGGTCCCGCGTAACTGAGCGGGCACAATATCTTGGATCGCGGCGTAGACTAAGCCGTAGTAGGTTTGCCACAATCCGTAAGCGAGCATAAGGAGTAATACGGCTGCGAGCACGCTGCCGGCGGGAAGACTGATAGCGGCAAGGGCCGGCGGGGCGGCGAGAGCGGCTGCTGCTGCGGCCAGCAGAAGGCGGCGACGGCCGAGGTCGCGCGCCACTCGGTCACCCAGGTATCCGGCAGCCAGCGCACCGAGTACGCCAGCGGCGCCCGATCCAACCCCGCTCCAGACGCCCGAGCGCGCTACCGTTAGGCCGTGATAGCGGGTGAGAAACGCCGGCAGAAAGAACGAGAAGCTGTAGAGCATGAAATTGACGATGGCGCCGGAGGCGGCGATCCACCAGAAGGCCGGGATGCGCGCCAGCAGCCACGGGCTGAGGCTGCTGACGGGCGGAGTTGCGGGCTCGGGGAGGACCGCTCCCTCACGGTCGCGGCTCCGACCGGGACGGTTCCGGCTCGGTTCGGAGGCGGGAGCGCCGGAAGATGGCAGAGCACCCGCCCGCAAGCGGGCGTTGGCCAGTTGAAGCATGCCCCACCTCGGCTCGCGCAGCATTGCCAGCGCAGGCACCAGCGCCACTGCTGGGACGGCCGCCAGCACCAGCGCCATTCGCCAGCCCCAGGCCTGCGCCACCGGGCCGCCGACGGCGAAGCTGAGGAAGCCGCCCACGGGAACGGCCATCATGAACATGGCCATGGCGCGCGCACGGCGGCCGGCGGGCACCAGGTCGCCGATCCAGCTTGTGGCGGCGGGTGCGCAGGTGGCTTCGCCGATCCCCACTCCCAAGCGCGTCGCCAGCAGTATCCCGTAACTGGAAGCGAGGCCGCCGATGGCAGTCAGCGCCGCCCACACGCTGACGCCGATTGTCAGCAGGCGTTTGCGGCTCCACTGGTCGGCCAGCCGCCCGAGCGGCAAGCCGGCCACTGCGTAGAGCAGCGTGAAGGCCGTGGCGAGCACGGCGAGTTGCGTATCGGAGAGGCCGAACTCGCGGTGCAATGGCTCCAGCACCGCACCCAGCACCTGCCGGTCGTAAAAGTTAAGAACGTTGACGAGGAAAAGAATCAGCAGCGGGGCGGAGCGAGGCGCCCCGCTGCCGGGGTTCACAGCTTGATCTCGGAGTCTTTAAGATTCTTGGCCGGAGCCTTGGGCACTGTTGGCGATGCGGGCGCGGCGGGTGCGGCGGGAGTGTCGGGCGGGCGCACGGATTCATCGCCCTTGCGCACTTCTACCTCGCCGTGAGAGGCGATCAGCCGGATGGACGGGCCATCTCCCACCTTGCCTTTCAAACTGGCGCTGCGTCCGAAACTCTCTTTCGAAATCTGCGCGCCGAAATCGTTGGTGGCATCGCCGCGCTCCGCTCTGGCATCGAGCTGGAAGGCGGCTTTTTCGGGCAGCGTCAGCTCGATGTTGCCGGCGCCGGAACGCGCGTCAATGGCGGGTACGGGCATGCCCGGATCGAGCTCGATGTTGCCGTGCTCGGTTTCGACGGTCATGGTCTGGCTGAAGCGGCCGATCTTGATATCGCGCGAGCGCGTGACGAACCGCACCGGCCCCACCAGCCCATTGGCGGTGAACTCACCCATGTCCATGCTGATGTTGCCCGGCACGGCTTCCACATGCAGTTCGGTGTTGCGCGCGCCTTCGAATTCGAGCGGCTTGGCCAGGTTCTTGAAATCCAGAGTGCCGGAAAAAGCTCCGTTGATGGTGACCTGCCCCTGCACGTTTTCGAGCGAGAGATCGGAGCCCTCACCCTGCACGTCGATGTGGCCCTTCACATCCACGGCGCGGATGGTGTCGCTGTGGCTCACTTCCACGCGAGCGTTGCCGCCCAGGCGGGACAGGCGCACGTCGCCGTGGGCGCTGCCGAGATCGACGTCGCCGTCCATATCGCCGATCTCGAAATCGCCGCGCCGGTTGCGGGCCAGGATCGCCATGGCCCTCGGCACGGTCACTTCGATATCGTCGGAGACGCGCTGGTTATCGTACCGCTGAGACCGGTTCGCGGTGACCAGCAGGTGATCGCCTTCGGGCACGATTTCGAGCGGCGTGTTGGTGTTGATGCGGTCGGCCTCATCCCGCCCGAGACTGCGGATCACTTTGTTGCCGCTCACCACAACCTCTTGCGTATCGCCGCCGGTCACCTTGATGTTGCCGCGCGCGACGTCGAACTCGATGCGCTTCATCCCGGCGGCGGAGGCCTTGGCGGACACCGGATAATCGTACTCATTGCCGAAGACGCTGAGACCATCTCCCGACCAGTGGTAACCATGGCGGTAACCGGCCCACATCGCCGAGCCGATCAGGCAGACCAGCACCACCAGCACGACCTCGCCGCCGGTGAAGCCGCCCTTCCAGGGCGAGCCGGGCCAGGCGACTTCGATCAACCGCAACACGCCCCACAGGATGAGCAGGAACGGCCAGTAGAGCGCGAAGATCTCGTAGATGGGCGCTTCCGGATGGAAGTTGCGCCACAGGAATAGGCCGCCAATGATCACCAGGATCAGTGGCCCGGTGAGGGAACGTGGTCTCATACAGCACCTCCGGGGGTGGAACTTTCAGGCGGCGTATCCGGTTTGGCCGCGCCGGACGACGAGGCCGCATCCGCGCCGGCCGCCGGCTGTGGATTGGGCCCCTGCGCGTAAGATGTGGCGCGGTACCCGCCTGCCGGCTGATTGGCTGCCGGCGGCGGCTGCCATGCGGGCGGCTGCCAGGCGTATTGCGGCAGCGGCGGGGCGGGCGGCGGCGGCGCCATGGTCCGCCCCAGCAGGCTCAACAGGCCGAACACGATCAGCAGCACGGGCCAGGTCTGGCCGAAATCGTAGGACGTAAAGTTCTGCAAGGCGAACAGGGCCCCGAGTGTGATCAGCGTCACGGGTCCGCGGACGGCCCTGAATACGTTTCGTTCACCTTTCATGGCGCACCTCTCCCGGGGCTGGCTCCTGGCCGGCAAAGCGCGACCACAGCATATAGGCTCCGGCCGCAATCAGCAGCACCGGCCAGTACGGCACGATCCTTTCAAAACTCATCAGGTCGAGGGTGTGCAGCAGCAACAGCACGCCCAGCACGATCAGCGCCACGGCGGCCATCGGGAACCGCCCCGGCCCGCCGCGCAACTGGAGCACGCTCGAGTATTCATCCACCGGCTGGCCGCGTTGCAGCTTCTGCGCCGTGCGGTGCGCCTCGAACGCCATGTAGAACATCCACGCCGCCAACAGTATGCCGAAGAGCGGCTCCATATCGTGAGTGGCACCCGAATCGAGAATGCTCACCAGGACGCCCCAGATCACCGCGTGGATCAAGCCCTTGGCGTACTGCCCGTTGTAGATGGCGCCCACTCCGGGAATCCAGCCCAGCGCAAACGCCAGCCCGGGATGGATATCGGAGCGCACGAACGGTGAGGGTGCGACCAGCGGCGCGTAAGGCGGCGCGGTTGGTGGAGGCGGCGCGGTGTAGGGCGGAGGCGCCGTGGTGTAGGGCGGCGGTGCGGCGGCCGGCGCATGCTCGGCGCAGTACACCGTGCCCGAGGCTTCCCGGCGGCACTCGCCGCATACCGGCTTGCCGCAGGTTCGGCAATAAGCGATTGCAGCTACGTCCGGATGATTTTGACAGTTCATGGCATTACCCTCAGTGTGATGTTTCCGGTCGCTGGGCGGGTCTCCCGCCCTGTGTTTCCCCGGCCGGCGGAGCGGAGACAACCGGCAGCTTCCGCTCGTCGTTGAACGCGGGTTTCCGCAGCGGAGCCGCGGGCTCCCGCTCGTCTTCCCGTTGTTGCCAATCTCGCAGCGTGGTTTGAATCTTATAAACCACTTTCAGATTGTCGTAAAACTTCTCCACGCGTCCCCAGCCATATTCCACGCGCGTTTCCAGGCCCGCCCAAACCTTGGAAGGACGCAGATCGTCGGGGCGGATGCTGCGCACCGGGATCACCGAGCGCAACAGCGAAAACGAAACGATGGTCATGGCGAAGCTCATTACGTAGCGCGGCTGCAAGATGGGACTGAGCAGCCCGGCCAGCCAGCTTCGCGGCTTCGATTTCAGGTTCTCGCGCCAGGGAGCGGCGAAAAGGATGCGATTCACCAGCTCGGCCGGAGGCTCCACATCGGCGGCGCGCCCGAGGAAGCGGACGGCGGCGGCGGAATCGCGCGCCAGTTCGGCACACGCAGGGCAACCGGCCAGGTGGCGTTCCACGGCGGCCCGCGTAGCCGCGTCGAGCGTGCCATCCACGTACTCGCAAAGCAGGATGTCCAGTTCGGCGCAGTTCATACTACCAGCTTCTGCTTGCGCAGCAGCCGCGCCAGTTCAGCGCGGCCGCGGTTGATTCTCGATTTCACCGTGCCTTCCGGTATCGCCAGCACCTGGGCGATTTCCCGGTATTCCATTTCCTGCAGGTCGCGCAGGATGACTGCCTCGCGCAAATCGGGCGACAGCTTCTGCAGCGCGGCCTGTAGAATTTCGCTAGCCTCGCGGCCGGCCACCGCCTGGTCCGCGCGAGACGCACCCGCGGCGCTTCGATCCCCGAGCACGGGGAGCTGATCGTCGAGCGAATCCGTCACCCGGTCCTGCCGCGTGCGCCGGTAATGATCGATCAGAAGATTGCGCGTAAGCCGCGCCAGCCAGGTGCCGAACGAGCCTTCCGCCGCGCGAAAAGAGTGTAACGTGCGGAAGACGCGCAGGAAAACTTCCTGCGTCAGATCCTGCGACTCCGAGCCGCTGTTGGTGAAGCGGTAGCACAATCCGTAGACGCGGCGGCTGTGCACGCGGACGAGATCCTCCCACGCCGACTCGTCGCCGCGCAGGCATCGCGAAACGAGAGAGGAGTCTTGGTCCAAGATTCGTTCTACCACATGGCTCGACCGCGCACCCACCAGCCCGCCCAGCGCGTCCTGCCCGGCTGGCGAATTCTGGAATGTTCCCAAGGCTAGCGTCGCGGTTGCCATCACTCCCGTTCCTTCGTATGAAGAAACGATGTTTTCGCCTGCCAGGTTCAATCTTTTCCCGTATTCCGGTTCTTTTGAGATACTTGTACTGGCGCTTGTCTGCATTGGGAAACGGGCTTGCCGCTCGTGAGGAGGTTCGATTCAGCAACGCTGGTGGAAATGGGCCGCGGCCGGCCTGGTCGTGGCCGCCGCGGGAGTCGGTCTGGTATGGCGATTCTCCCCGCGGGCTTTCGATTGGCACTTGGCGGCCGCGGCCGTAGCCGGCCTGGACTTGAGATGGATTGGCGCCTCTCTGGTTCCCGTCGCCGGCTCGTATTACGTGCGGGCCTTGCGCTGGGCAGTGTTTCTGAAGCCTCTCAAGCCGCGCCCGTCGATTCGCAACCTGCTCTCGGCGACGGTGGTCGGGTTCACCGCCATCACGCTGTTCGGCCGCGCCGGCGAGTTCGTGCGGCCGTACCTGATCGCGGTCAAGGAGAAGGTCCCCTTTCCTTCCCAACTGGCGGCATGGCTGCTGGAGCGGATCTTCGACCTGCTGATGGCGCTTCTGCTCTTTGCCTTCGCCCTGATGCGCATCACCTCCACCGGCGTGCGCGTGGGGCCGAGGATCGCTTGGGTCTTGGCCGCCGGAGGGCGTTTTGTCGCCATATCCTGCCTGGGATTGCTGGTCCTGCTGTTTGCCATGCGCCATTTCGCCGAACCGGTTCGCCGCTATCTGACCCACCTCATCCGTTTTTGGCCCGAACGGTACTTCGCGCGCGCCGAAAAGCTGCTGGCGGCCTGTGTGCAGGGAGTGGAATCGACCCGCAGCGATGGCGCTCTGCTGGCGATCTTCCTGTACTCCGTGCTCGAATGGACGCTGATCGCCGTGTCCTACTGGTGTCTGGCCCGCTCGTTCGACGCGGTGCTGCACTTCTCGTTCGTGGACGTCCTCATCTTTGTGGGTTTCATTTCGTTTGGAGCGGCCGTGCAGATTCCCGGGATCGGCGGTGGCTTGCAGGTTGTGGCGGTGGTGGTTCTGACCGAACTGTTTCGGGTGCGCTTGGAGCCAGCGACTTCCTTCGCCATGCTGATTTGGGTTCTTAGTTTTGTAGTAGTAGTTCCGGCTGGATTGATGCTCACGGTTAAGGAAGGGCTGGACTGGCGCAGCTTGCGCCGGATCGGACGCGAACAATGAAGTGCCCTTTTTGCAGTCACTTACATGACAGGGTGGTGGACTCACGGGAAAGCAAGGAAGGCGATGCCATACGCCGCCGGCGCGAGTGTCTAGCCTGTGAGCGGCGATTCACTACCTATGAACGCATCGATGAGGTTCCTTACATGGCGATCAAGAAGGACGGTCGCCGTGAGAAGTTCGACCGTCAAAAGGTGTTGACGGGGCTACTAAAAGCCTGTGAGAAACGTCCTATTAGCGTATCGAAACTTTCCGAGCTGGTGAACCGCGTGGAAGCGAAGGTCAGCGACTCGCCGGACCGGGAAATTTCAACTACAGAAATAGGAGAATTCCTGATGGAAGGCCTCCGGGAACTGGACAAGATCGCCTATGTACGATTTGCGTCGGTCTACCGGGACTTTCAGGACGAGGAGGCGTTTTTCAACGAGCTCAAGAACCTGATGCGGCAGAAGTTGCCCTGAGTCGTGGTAGGCGGCAAATCTCCTGTAACCTTATCAGTTTCAAGACATCCTTATAAAATAGGGCTTAACTTTATTGGGGAACGGTGGTATGATCGTTTGGAAGATCTGCCCTGTGCCTGACAATTGCGCGATGTGGCCGGGCGACAACCCGCAAGTCGAGTTTATTTCAACAAATATCTTATTTCCCATAATTTGCGTATGTTTCTGCGTGCCTTTGGGGAGGTGAGTCTTAGTGGACCGTTTTGAAGAGCATTTTCTCGCGGAGAATCCTGAAAGTCTGGGCCTGAACTTCGAAGAGGACGCGAAATTCTTCGATGCGGAAGCTGCGCACGAGACCGACTTTCTGCATCAGCCGCCGGTGGAAGAATCCATCTACACGGATGATCCGGTGCGTGTGTATCTGCGGGAAATGGGAGCGGTTCCGCTACTGACACGCGAAGGCGAAGTGGATCTGGCGCGCCGCATGGAACGCGGCAAACTACGGATGCAGAAGGCGATTAGCCGTTCCGCCGTGGTGCAGCGGGTGGCCCTGGATATGGCCGAGGCGTTGAAAAAGGGAGCCATCGAACTGGAGTCCGTTGCCGACCTGGGCGATGTGGAAGAAGGGTCTCCGGCGGATCTGAAGGTGCGTGCGGATGCCTCCAAGCTGTTTGCCGACGTGATCGTACTCCACAAGAAGCAGCAGCAGCTTGAGGAAAAGGTGGAAGCCACGCCCCTGGCCAACAAGAAACCGCGCAAGCGGCTGGTCGGTAAGTTCAATCGGGCCAAGGTGGAAACCTCGCTGGCCATCCGGCGCTGCCCGTTCCGCGGGAACCGGTGGAAAGACTTCTCACGCGAAATCGAGCGGGCGGTGGAAGAGATCAACCACCTGGATGGCGAGATCAAGAAGCTGGAGGCGCGTAACAGCCCCCTGCTACAGGCTCGCCTGCGGGAGTTGAAGCGCGAGATCCGCAAGCGCGAAGCGGCAGCCGGCGCCTCGCTGCCCGAACTGCGCCACACCCTGACCGTGATCCGCCACGGCGAAGCCGAAGCCGAGCGGGCCAAGAAGGACCTGGTCGAGGCCAACCTCCGGCTCGTGGTTTCGGTCGCTAAGAAATACGTAAATCGCGGGTTACACCTGCTCGACCTGATCCAGGAGGGCAATATCGGCCTGATGCGCGCCGCCGACAAATTCGAATATCGGCGCGGCTACAAGTTCTCGACTTACGCCACCTGGTGGATCCGGCAGGCCATCACGCGCGCCATCGCCGATCAGTCGCGGACCATTCGCATTCCGGTGCATATGAACGAGAGCATGAACAAGTTTCTGCGCGCCACTCGCGAGCTCGAGAAGGAACTGGGTCGAACTCCTACAAATGACGAAATCGGCCGGCGCATGGAAATCCCGGTCGAGAAGGTGCAAAAGCTGAAGACCATTTCCCGTGACCCGGTGTCGCTTGAGACGCCGGTAGGCCGCGACGGCGAATCGGCGCTGGGCGATCTGATCGAAGACCGCTGGGTGGGCTCGCCGGTGGATGCGGTGATCGAAACCAATGTTCGCGACGAAACGGCCGGCATTCTGAAGACGCTTTCCCCGAAAGAGGAGAAGGTGATTCGCATGCGGTTCGGGATTGGCTGCGAGCGGGAGCACACGCTGGAAGAGATCGGCCAGGAGTTCGACGTCACGCGTGAGCGGATTCGCCAGATCGAAGCCAAAGCCCTGCGTCAGTTGCGCGCCCCGGAACGGGCACGCCGCCTGCGCGCGCTGATGGCGGCCCGGTAATCCAAAGGTAGGACGGACGATCGGTTTTTGTCGTCTGCCAAGTATCGCAACTTAGTGAGGCACGACAGACCACGAAAGGCGGTGGTCTGTCCTACCTACACTCCCCCCGCCAGTAGTTGCGCGACCTCCTGATACAGACGTTGGTTGAGCGCTGTGCGGCCGTGTAGCCCGATGCCTGCGGTGGGGATGGGATCGCCAATGCGCAGGACTGCCTGGCCGCTCCGCAGGTGGATGGAGCCCATCGGCAAGAGGCGGCGCATGCCGACCAGCGCCATCGGCACCACCGGCACACCCGCCTTGATGGCGATGTAAGCGGCGCCTTCCTTGAACTCGCGCAGGCCTTCGGGGCAGCGCCCGCCCTCGGGAAACAGGAGCACGGAAACCCGCCGCTGGGCCACGATGCGAGCGCCCTCACTCATGCTCTTCAACGAAGCGCGCGGGCTGGAACGATCCACCGGGATATGGCCGGCGCGATTCAGATGTCCGCCCAGAAAGGGAATCTTGTAAAGCCCTTGCTTGGCGAAAAAGCGGAACTGAAACGGCAGACGAGCCAGCAGGGCGGGGATGTCCATGTAGCTGGCGTGATTGGCAACGAACACGTAAGTGGCATTCCGATCGAGCTTCTCGAGACCTTCCGTGCGAACCCGGATGAAGCTCGCCCCCAGCAGCATCCTGCCCCAAATGCGCGCCAGCCGGTGTTGGGTGCGGCCCGTGCGGTCGACCAGCGATGCCAGAAGCGAGAGCGTCCCCATAACAACGGTGGCGAGCGCGATCAGGGGAGTCGAAAACAGCAGGGAGCGCAGGAAACTCATCGTTTCGCCACCAATCATAACAAGTGGCGCGAGCAGACTCCGGCGCGAAAGCCTGATCCGCCGCGTCCTGGTATCCTTCGCATTAAGAGGCGAGAGAACATGAACTGGAGCATGACGGGAGCGATTCTGTTGGCGCTGGCCGTGGCGCTGGGCGCGTTCGGCGCGCATGAGCTGAGAGAGCGCGTGGACGCTTACCGGATGAGCGTGTGGGAGAAGGCCGCGCTCTACCACTTCCTGCACGCGCTGGGAATGCTCATAGTTTCCATCCTGCCCCGCGCCGGTGCTATGACGGAGGATGCCGCGGGCACCGTTTGCGCGGTGCTGCTGGCGGGAATCGTGTTCTTTTCGGGGAGCCTGTATCTGCTGGCCCTCACCGGCAACCGCTGGCTGGGCGCAATTACGCCCATCGGCGGGATCGCATTTATCGCCGGCTGGCTGCTGCTGGCCTGGCGGTTGCGAAGGTAGGCGGTCTTTCTCACCCACCACTCCGATGCTGAGCGTGGCGCGGCAAAAGAAATGTCGAGACGAACCTCGACACAGCAGGCACGAATGCCCGCGCCACGCTACGCCGGCTTCTGTTACCCTCATCGTTTCATGCCCCACGACGATTTCAACCTGCTGGCGGCGGCGCGCCAGGAAATGATCGACCACGGTTTTGCGCCGGACTTTTCGCCCGAAGCTGAGCGCCAGCTTGCGGCCATCCAGCCAAGCTCGGACGCCAGCTTGCGCGATCTCACGGACCTGCTGTGGTCTTCCATCGACAACGACGATTCGCGCGATCTCGACCAGATCGAATGGGCGGAACGGACGGCGGATGGGATCCGCGTGCTGGTGGGCGTCGCCGACGTGGATTCGCTGGTGGGCAAGGGGACGCCCATCGATGCGCACGCGGCCCAGGAGACCACCACGGTCTACACCGGAGTCCGCACGTTTCCCATGCTGCCGGAGCGGCTGTCGACGGACCTGACTTCGCTCAACGAAGGCCAGGAGCGCGCCGCGGTGGTCATCGAGACCGTGGTGGCGGCCGATGGAGCGGTCGCGAAGAGCGGCATCTACCGGGCCCACGTGCGCAACCGCGCGCAGCTCGCCTACAACGGCGTGGGCGCGTGGCTCGAAGGCACCGGCCCGGCGCCCGCGAAGGTGGCCGCCTCCGCGGAACTGGCCGCGCAACTCAAGTTGCAGGACGAGGCCGCCGGAATCCTGCGCGAGGCGCGCCACCGGCTGGGCGCGCTCACCTTCGATCGCCTGGAAGCGCAGCCGGTGTTCGCCGATGGCAAGGTGCAGGACATTACCGCTCGTGCCGCCAACCGCGCGGCGCACCTGATCGAAGATTTCATGATCGCGGCCAATGAAGTGATGGCGCGCACGCTTCGAGATGCCGGCGTTTCCTCGATCCGCCGCGTGGTGAAAGCGCCGGAGCGCTGGCCCCGCATTGTCGAGCTGGCGAAGCAATGCGGCGACACGCTGCCCGCCGTGCCCGATCCGGGCGCGCTCAATGCTTTTCTGGTGCGGCGCAAAGCGGCCGACCCGGTGCACTACGCCGACATATCACTTTCGGTGCTGAAGCTGATGGGTCCGGGCGAGTACGTGCTGATGCGGCCGGGCGATCCGGCGCAAGGCCACTTCGGTCTCGCCGCGCAGGACTACACGCACTCGACGGCGCCCAACCGCCGCTTCGCCGATGTGGTGACCCAGCGCCTGATCAAGGCGCACGCGGCCGGGACGGAGGCGGGTTACGCGGACGGCGAGCTGGACGCAATCGCGAAGAATTGCACTCTGAAAGAGGATGCCGCACGTAAAGTGGAGCGCGCCATGACCAAGCGCCTGGCGGCGGTGGCGCTGCAACATCGAATCGGCGAGAATTTTCAGGCTGTGGTGACGGGCAACACGCCCAAGGGCGTCTTCGTGAGGATTTTCGATCCGCCGGTGGAAGGCAGGCTGATGCGCGGCGAGCAGGGGCTGGACGTAGGCGACCGCCTGCGCGTGACGCTGTTGAGCACCGACCCGCAGCGCGGCTTCCTGGATTTCGGTAAAGTATCTTGAATGGACGAGAAAACCGCTCTGCTGCGCCACACGCTGGCGACGCTGGCCTACCGCGGAGGCAAGGCCCTGCGCGGCGCGCCGGCCGAATTCGCGGAATTTCGCATTGGAGAATCACCGCGCACGCCGGGCCAGATTCTGGCGCACATCGGCGATCTTCTGGATTGGGCGCTGACGCTAGCTGAAGGCAAGCAGGCCTGGCACGATTCACCGCCGCTCGCGTGGGAGCGGGGCACGGCGCGTTTCTTCGCAGCGATCGAGGCTTTCGACCGGCGCTCGGCTTCCGATGTGCCGCCGGCGTGCCCGGCCGAAAAGCTGTTCCAGGGCCCGATTGCCGATGCGCTGACTCACGTCGGCCAGATCGCCATGCTGCGCCGCTTGGCTGGCTGCCCGTTCCACGGCGAGAACTACTTCCTGGCCGACATTGTCACCGGCCGCGTTGGCGCCGAACAGGCGAAGCCAGCGGCGGAATTCTAGGTCGGCGATTGGACGGGGTTATTTCCTGAACGGCCCTTGGCGCCGGTTCACACGGCGCTTGCCAGCGCCGCGCTCTGGGCCGCGCGCGCCTGCCGCCACATTTCGATATAAGGCGCCAAGTCCCGCATCATGGCGGCGAATCCATCGAGCGTCAACGACTGCGCCCCGTCGCTGACGGCCTTCTCCGGATACGGGTGCACTTCCACGATAATCCCATCGGCGCCGATGGCCACGCCCGCGCGCGCCAGCGCAGGTACCAGGCTGCGTTTGCCGGTGGCGTGGCTGGGGTCGAGAACCACCGGGAGGTGCGTCAGTTCGTTCAACACCGGCACGGCGGTGATGTCGCACGTGTTGCGCGTGGCGGTTTCGAAGGTGCGGATGCCGCGCTCGCAGAGAATCACGTTGGGGTTGCCGTGCGCCACAATGTATTCGGCCGACATCAGCAGCTCCTTGATGGTGGAGCTCATGCCTCGCTTGAGGAGAACCGGCCGGCCACAGCCGCCCAGCGATTTCAGCAGCGCGAAATTCTGCATGTTGCGCGCGCCCACCTGCATGCAGTCGGCGTATTCGGCCACCAGCTCGACGTCGCGGTCGCTCATCACCTCGGTGACAATGGCGAGGCCGGTGGCTTCCTTCGCCTTGCGCAGCAGCTTCAACCCCTCGAGCTCCATGCCCTGAAAGTCGTACGGCGAGGTGCGCGGCTTGAACGCTCCGCCGCGCAGCACGCGGGCGCCTGCCGCGGCCACGCCCTCCGCCGTCTGCATGATCTGCTTTTCGCTTTCCACCGAACACGGCCCGGCCATCACGACCAGGTCGGCGCCGCCGATATCGATCCCGTTGAGCTTGATGGCGCTGCGTTCTTTGCGGAATTCGCGGCTGACGAACTTATACGGCGCCGAAATACGCACCGCCGTTTCCACCCCGGGCGTGGCCTCCAGCGATTCCAGGCAGGCCGTGACGTCGCCGACGCCGACGACGCCGATCACCACCCGCGACTCGCCCACAATCGAGTGGACCTTGTATCCGAATTCCTGAATACGCTCGCAAACATGCTCGATTTCTTCTTTGGTAGCGTGCTGCCGCATCGAGATCACCATAACCGCTCCCTCTAAAACAAAAAGCCCGCTCCGTGAAGAGCGGGCCGGT
>DASWZP010000394.1:0-4961 GCA_036404395.1 Bryobacteraceae bacterium
CAGGGCACGCAACAGGGCGGCGGCTTCCAGCGTCTGGATGTGAATCAATCGGGCGAAGCGGGGTCGGACAACGGCGGCGGCGAAAGCGCCACCGCGATCGGGACGGGCGACGTCGCGCAAAGCTCGGACGCGTATGTCGTCAATGGCAGCGTGAATAGCGGCTTGAACATGCCGCAGCAGAATGACTGGGGATTCGGCGGGCCCGGCGGCCCAAACGGTGTGGGCATGGGCGGACCCGGCGGACCCGGCGGAATGGATATGGGCGCCGGCCCAGCAGTAGCGGGAGCGCCTGGCGGGGGTCCTGGCGGCCCGGGCGGCGGTTTCGGTGGGCGCGGCGGCGGAGGTGGTTTTGGCGGCCGCGGTGGAGGCGGCTTCGGCGGCAACTACGGGGGCGGCCGCGGAGGGCGCGGGGGACAAGGCGGCCGTGGCAACCAGGCTTCCTTCGGCAACGGCCGGCGGAATCCGCGCGCGCGATACAATGCCAACGTCGCGCTGATTCTGAATAACTCGGCCTTGGACGCGCGGCCGTTTTCCTTGACCGGCCAGGACACCCCCAAGGCGGCGTTCGCCCAATTCCGCTCCACCGGCATGTTCGGCGGACCGTTGAAGATTCCGCATGTGCTGAGCGGGCAGAAGACTTTTTTCACCATCAACTATCAGTTGACGCGGGGGCGCAATGCCAGCAACGTCAATGCCCTGGTGCCGACCATGGACGAGCGCGCGGGTAACTTCTCGCAGGCGCTCAACGCCGTCGCCAATACTCCGGTGACCATCTACGACCCGCTGAGCGGCGGGCCGTTTGCGGGCAGCCTTATCCCCACCAGCCGGCTGGATTCCGCGGCGCTCAATCTGCTCAACTTTTACCCGCAGCCGAACTTCGCGGGCAGCTCACGGTACAACTACCAGGCGCCGATTGTCGGTATCAGCAACCAGACCAACATCAACTCGCGGATTAGCGAGACGATCAACGCCAAGAATCAGGTGTCGGGGAACTTTGCCTGGCAAAGCAGTAACTCCTCCACGCCAAATTTATTCGACTTTATCGATACCACGAAGATGACCGGCATTAACACCGGGGTGCAGTGGAATTATCACATTACGACCAGGCTGATCAGCAACCTGCGGTATAACTTCAGCCGCTCGGCCACTAATCTCACTCCGTTTTTCGCGAATACGGAGAATATCTCGGCGGAAGCGGGAATATTGGGCAACGACCAGGCGGCGCAGTTCTGGGGACCTCCTTCCTTGTCGTTTTCGAGCGGCATTTATGGATTGAGCGACGGCGCCTACCAGATTAATCACAACAACACGAATTCGGCGGGCGAGAGCTTGATCTGGGTGCGCGGCGCTCACAATGTGACGTTCGGGGGGGACGTCCGGCGCCTCGATTTCAACCAGATCGCGCAGCAGAACGCGCGCGGCGGCTTCACGTTTACGGGTACCATGACCGCCCTCGCGGGCGGTAACGGTCAGGCCGTCAACGGCACGGGCTTCGACTTCGCCGACTTTTTGCTGGGACTGCCGGACGCCAGTTCCATCGCCTATTCGCCGAGCGGGGCGGACAAGTACTTTCGCGCGTCGTGGGCGGACACTTATGTCACCGACGATTGGCACATGCGCAGTAACTTTACGATCAACTACGGGATACGCTGGGATTTCCAGGCTCCGGTCACGGAGCTGTACAACCGGCTGGTGAGCTTGCAAGTGGGACCGGACTGGACAACCACAACGCCGCTGTGTGGCACCAACACTCTCGCGACCGGTACGGTGTCGTGCACGCTGGCCAGCCAGGCCGGGCTGCCGAATTCGCTGGTGCGCCCGGACTACCACGAGTTTCAGCCGCGCATCGGCCTTGCCTGGAGGCCGTTCCCAAAGCATTCCACTGTGGTGCGGGCGGGCTATGGGCTGTACTACAACACTTCTGTGTTCCAGCCGCTGGCCAACCAGATGTCGCAGCAGGCGCCTTTATCGGATAGCGTCAGGCAATCCTACTCGGTGTTCGAAGCGCAGTCGATCTCGGCATCACAACCGGAACCGCTGTCGATCGAGAACGCGCTGACTCTGCCGGCCATCAGCACCACGCCGCAGACCTTCGCGCTCGACCCGAATTTCCGAATCGGCTACATTCATTACTGGCAGACTTTGGTGCAGCAGAACCTGCGCGGGTCATTCGTGGCGACGTTCACTTACAGCGGCGACAAAGGCACGCACCAGGTGCAGGAGTTTCTACCCTGGACCTTTCCGGCCGGAGTGGCATCCAGCGGTTATCCGAGTGGATACGCTTACGAAACCTCGAACGGCAACTCGAATTACAACGCCGCCAGCGCGCAGTTACAACACCGCTTTCACAACGGTTTCCTGGCGAATGCCACGTACGTCTTTTCCAAGGCCATTGACGATGCGTCCACGCTGGGCGGGCGCGGGGCGGCCGGAGCGGCTTACGCGCAGAATTGGCTGGACCTCGAAGCCGAGCGTTCGCTTTCGCCCTTCAACCGGACTCACACGCTGAACCTGATCTTCCAATATTCGACCGGCATGGGGACGCGCGGCGGAACGCTGATTAATGGATGGAAGGGCGTGTTGTTGAAAGACTGGACGCTCGGTCCCAGCCTGACGCTGGGCAGCGGGTTGCCGGAAACGCCGATTGTGCTCGGCCGCCTGGCCAGCGGAACCGGCATCACCGGCACTACGAGGGCGGAATACCTGGGAGGGCCGCTGGCCGCGGTTTTGCCGGGCTACGGCTTCGATACAAGTGTTTTCGAGGCGCCTCCCAATGACGAATGGGGCAACGCGGGCCGTGACATCATCACCGGGCCCATGCAGTTTGGGCTGAATGCGTCGGCGGCCCGCGTGTTTCGGTTCGGCGAACGGCGCAGCATGGATATCCGGTTCGACGGAACCAACGTGCTCAACCACGTGACCTGGGCGGCGTGGAACACCACGCTGGGCAATTCCCAGTTCGGCCTGCCGACCGCGGCCAACGCCATGCGCAATTTTCAGGCCACGGTGCGATTCAGGTTTTAGAGCCATGCGAAAAACGCTCGCCGTGTTCTCGATCTGGTTGCTGGCGGTCTCCGCGCAACAGGGAGTCCCGCAAGGCGGCAGCAACTCGACCGGCGTTCCGCGGGGCACGGTGACATTCAGCACCACGCGGCAGCTTGTGGTGGAGGACGTGATCGTCAAGTCGCAGAACGGCAACCCCGTCGACAATTTGAAGGCTAGCGATTTCCTGGTCACCGAGGATGGCAAGCCGCAACAGATCAGCGTCTTCGAGTTTCAGAAGCTGTCGAATGAGGCGGCGCCGGCTCCGCCGCCCGCTTTGCAGCAGCGGACGCAAGTTGCGGTGGCTGCGCCAGCGCCCGCGGTGAAACCGCTCACGGCGGTTGAGATCGCGCCGGAAAAACCGGGTGACCTGAAATACCGCGACAAGCGGCTGATGGTGATGTTTTTCGACATGACCTCGATGCCGATTCAGGACCAGATGCGCGCCCAATCGGCGGCGCTGAAATTCCTGAGCACGCAGATGACGGCGTCCGACCTGATGGCGATCATGACGTTCGCCAGCGATATCCGGGTGGTGGAAGACTTCACCGACGACCGCGACCTGTTGACTCAGGACATTAAGAAGCTGACGATCGGCGAAGGCCTGGGCCTGGATGAAACGGTGTCCGACGACAGCGCTTCCGATACCGGCGCGGCTTTCCAGCAGGACGACACGGAATTCAACATCTTCAATACCGACCGGCAGCTTTCGGCGCTGGAATCGGCGGTGAAGATGCTGGCCTCGCTGAATGAGAAAAAGGCGCTGGTCTATTTCGCCAGCGGCATGACACGCAACGGGCTGGATAACCAGGCCCAGTTACAAGCCACCATCAACGCCGCCATCCGCTCGAACGTATCTTTCTATCCCATCGACGCCCGCGGCCTGGTGGCGGCGGCGCCGCTGGGCGATGCCACCAAGAGCTCGCCTGGTGGCCAGGCGATGTACTCGGGTAGCTCGGCGCGCGCCGCTACCAGTAACTTCCAGGGTCAGCAGGAAACGCTCTACACGCTGGCTTCCGACACGGGCGGCAAGGCGCTGCTCGATAACAATGACTTATCGATGGGAATCGTGCAGGCGCAGAAGGACATATCGAGTTACTACATCATCGGCTACTATTCGGCCAACGAAGCGCTGGATGGCCGGTTCCGCCGGGTCAAGATCGCGCTGAAAGACAAGGACACGGCGGCGCGCGTCGCCAAGCTCGATTACCGCCAGGGCTATTATGCCAGCAAGGAATTCGGCAAGCTCAACACGACGGACAAAGAACGCCAGTTAGCCGAAGCCTTGATGCTGGGCGATCCGGTGACGGAGATCGATATCGCGGTGGAGATCGACTATTTCCGTCTGGCGCACGACCGTTACTTCGTGCCGGTGGTGGCGAAGATTCCCGGCAGCGAGCTGGAATTGGCGCGCCACGGCGGCGCCGAATCCACGCGCATCGATTTTATCGGCCAGGTGAAAGATTCGGCAGGCAAGATCGTGCAGAACGTGCGCGATATGGCCGAGGTCAAGCTGAAAGGCCAGACCGCCGCGGATCTGGCCAAGCATCCGCTCGAATACGATACCGGTTTCACGCTGGCGCCGGGTAAGTACAACCTAAAATTCCTGGCGCGCGAAAATGAAACCGGCAAGATGGGAACCTACGAAATCAACTTCGTAATTCCCGATCTGACCAGCGACCAGAAGCTGCTGCCGATCAGCTCGGTCATCCTGAGCAGCCAGCGCATCGCGCTGGACGCAGCGGTCTTCAGTGCGGAAAAGGACAAGAAACTGCTGGCCGCCAACCCTCTGGTCGACGGCGGGCAGAAGCTGGTGCCCAGCGTGACGCGCGTCTTCAACAAGAACCAGGAAATGTACATCTACCTGGAGGCGTACGAACCGGCCGCCACTGCAACGGAGCCGATTATCGCCAGCGTGG
>DASWZP010000395.1:0-7550 GCA_036404395.1 Bryobacteraceae bacterium
CGCGGGCGGTGGTTCGCCTGCCATGCGGAAGCCGGCCTTCGCGTAGATGTGCTGCGCGGCGTCGAGATCGGCTTGCGTCACCAGCATGATTTTCCGGTAGCCGCTCGCGCGCGCGAAGCCGATGCATTCCTCCACCAGGCGCTTGGCAATGCCCAGGCCGCGGGCTTCCGGTTCTACCAATAACAATCGAAGCTGGGCAGTATCGGCGGAGGCCTTCACCAGCAGAACCGAGCCCACCCGCGCGCCATCTTTTTCGGCGATCCAGCAGCGCTCGCACGCGGCATCGAACTCGCGCAGGAATTTCGCTGCGATCTCGGCCACCAGCGCTTCAAACTCCGTCCCCCATCCGCATTCCTGTGCGTAGACGACGCCGTGCCGGTGAATGATCCACCCGATGTCGCCCGGCTGGTGGGTGCGCAGCGTGAAAGGAGCCGGCGGCGCGGCTTCCGGCGTGAGCAGCGTCTCGATGGTGCGCATGGCATCGATCAGCCGCGGCCGGTCCTCGCGGCGCAGCGGGTCCAGCATGGCGGCCGATTGGTTTGCGGAGCGCCCGTCGAGCGGAGCCAGCGCCTTGCGCCCCTTGGCGGTCAGCGCCAGGTGGGCCTGCCGCCGGTCATAGAGCGCCGGCGTGCGGCTCACGAGGCCGCGCCGTTCGAATCGCGCCAGGACGCGGCTAAGATAGCCCGCGTCGAAATCCAGGCTGTGCGCCAGCTCGACCGCCGTCACGTCCTGGCGCTGCGCCAGCTCATACAGCACGCGCGCTTCGGTTAGCGAATACGGGCTGCCCAGATAGCTCTTGCGCAGCAAACCGATTTGCCGCGTGTAGAAGCGGTTGAAGCGGCGCACCGCGGCGATCTGCGCAGGGTCGGCCGATGGCATCGAAATACCTCGAAGCCCATTCTCCGCCCACTACTTGACTCTGTCAAGTAATCTATTTGGCTGGCGGCACGGTCAACTTCGCCTGGCCGCTTTCGCCGGACCACGACAATTCGAAACCGTTGTTGCGGGCTCGTCCGGGGGGCTTGGGGAAGTAAAGATACCCAGCCACGGGCTCCGTGATGCGGCCGGTGGGCAGTTGCCTGGAAGTGAGCGACTGATCGAGTCGGTCGCGCGCGGCAGCCTTGGCCGCGGCATTAGGCGGCGGAGGCGAGTCGGGATAGGTGTTGACGCCGATGCCCTGGCTGGCGGAGACGCCGCCCTTCGGGCCGATGTCAGCCGTTCCGTGTCCGCTGCTGGTGCTGGTGGCGATATTCGCGTCGTTCTGCAGCTTGGGTTGCCCGAAGGCTGGATCGGGAATGGTGGCGGCCGCTATCACACCCGGCTCAGCCGCGCGCACGGTGGTGCCATCCGGGCCGAGGCAAAGGGCAAAGTCGCCCAAATACACGTTGGCTTCGCTGCCCGGCTCCGGATACAGCGCCACTTCGAACACGATGTACCCGGCTTGATCGATCCTGGCGCGGAAGATCTTCTTCACCTGATCGGTTGAGACCGTGGTCGCCGCCACGGTGAGTTGTCCCGCGGACGCATGCGCCGCGTAGTCCGACGGGCCGCCTCGGGGCGCAAGCCCAGTGCCCGCGATTGCCAGCGCTGCCACCAGAGGCATCGACAGAACTCGCTTCATGGTTCGACCTCCGCTGCTTCGAGTCTGCCGAATTGAGCGAATAAACGCAATGGCCCACAGAGTCATCCCGGCGAATCACCGGCGGCAAGGGCAAGACCGCCGGCGTTACCGAACCTATCGCAGCCGCAGGCTGTTGGTGACTACGGTGACGCTCGAGAGGGCCATGGCGGCGGAGGCCAGCATGGGCGAAAGCAGGCCGAGCGCGGCCACCGGGATGCCGAGCGTGTTGTAGGCGAAAGCCCAGAACAGGTTCTGGCGGATGATGCGCATGGTGCGGCGGGAAAGTTCGATCGCGTCGGGCACGCCGTTGAGGTTGCCGCGCATGAGCGTGATGTCGCCGGCCTCGATGGCGATATCGGTTCCGGAGCCCATGGCGATTCCCAAATCCGCCTGGGCCAGCGCTGGCGCATCGTTGATGCCATCGCCGACCATGGCCACGCGCTTGCCCGCGGCTTGCAGTTTGCGAATCTCGGCGGCTTTTTGATCGGGCAGCACCTCGGCCAGCACGTGCTCGATGGCCGCCTCGCGCGCCACGCGTTCGGCAACGGCACGGCTGTCGCCGGTGAGCATCCACACCTCGAGGCCGATGGCGCGCAAGCGGGCGACGGCGGCGGCAGCTTCTGGCTTGATGGTGTCGGCGATTTCGAAGCTGCCCGCCGCGGCGCCATCCACCGTCACCGCGACTCCCGGCCGGCCGACCACCACCTGCCGACCGTCCACGCGGGCGCGCACGCCATGACCGGCGGTGGCCGCGAACTCTGCCGGCTCGGCGAGCGCAATCGCGCGCGCGGCCGCCGCTTCCACCACGGCTTTGCCCAACGGATGTTCGGAGTAGCGCTCAGCGCTGGCGGCGAAGCGCAGCAGATCGGCTTCGGTGAAGCCGGCGGCCGGATGGATGGCGGTGACGACCGGCTTGCTGTGCGTGAGCGTGCCGGTTTTATCGAGCACCACGGTATCGATGCGATACGCCATCTCAAGCGCTTCGCCGCCCTTGATGAGGATGCCGCGCTCAGCGCCGCGGCCGGTGCCGACCATGATGGCAGTGGGCGTGGCCAGCCCCAGCGCGCACGGGCAGGCGATGATCAGCACGGCTACCGCATTCACCATGGCGGTCGCAAATGGCCCGAGCGAAAGCCACACCGCGAAGGTGAGGGCCGCGGCGGCGAGCACGCCCAGCGTGAAGTAACCGCTCACCACGTCCGCCAGCCGCGCCACGGGAGCGCGTGCCCCTTGCGCCTGGCGCACCATTTCGATCATCCTCCGCAGGACGGTGCCGCTGCCCACTTGGGTGGCCGCGAAGCGGAAGCTACCGGAGCGATTGAAGGCGCCGGCGAAGACCGCGGCGCCAGGACCTTTTTCGACCGGCATGCTCTCGCCGGTGAGCATGGATTCATCGATGGCCGATTCGCCGGCCACGATGGCGCCATCCACCGGGATGCGTTCGCCCGGCCGCACCACCACGGTGTCGCCGAGGCGCACTGCCGCCACCGGGATTCCCACCTCAGCGCCGTCGCGCAGAACGCGCGCGCGGGGCGGCTCCAGATCCATCAGCCGGCGTATGGCTGCGCCGGCTTTGGCGCGGGCGCGTGCTTCCAGCAGCCGGCCCGTGAGGATGAGTGCGATGATGACGGCGGCGGCTTCAAAGTACACTGCGTGCCCGCCGCGCGCGGTCTCGTAGACCGAATACAGAAATGCCGTGCCGGTGCCCAGCGCAATCAGCGAATTCATGTTGGCCGACCGGTGCCGTAGCGCGGTCCACGCCGCGGCGTAGAATCCGGCGCCGGAATACAGCACCACCGGCAGCGTCAGCGCCAGTTGCAACCAGGGCCAGCGGTGCAGCATGCCGAGCGCCATCACCGGCAACGCCAAGCAGGCGGCAACTATCAGCCGACGGCGATAGAGCTGTTCGGCCGGCGGCCGCGCGGAAACATTTTTGTCGCTGGCGGGCACGCTGTAGCCCAGATCCTCGATGGCGCCGATGAAATCTCGCACGCGGGCGCGGGCTGGATCGTACTCGACGGTCGCGGTCTCGGTCGCTAGGTTGACGCTGGCCCGCGCGACGCCTGGGGTCGCCGAAAGGGTCCGCTCAATAGAGCGGGCGCAAGCGGCGCAGGTCATGCCGCCCACGGGCAGGTCGATACGCTCTGGCGCGGTGACGCTCATGCTCCAACTTCGTAGCCAAGCTGGCGGATGGCGCCAGCCAGCGCTTCCGGGTTCACGCGCGAGGAGTCGTATTCCACATCGGCGGTAGCGGAGTTGAGGTCCACGCTGGCCTTGCCGACGCCGGGTGTGGCGGCCAGCTTGCGCTCCACGCTGCGCGCGCAGTTGGCGCACGTCATGCCATGTACCGAAAATCTCACTGTCGAATGGGCCATACTTTATATGATGCTCTCTTGGCCCTCGTCGTCACAGGAGGCGTTTTGACTTTTGCGGATTTAGCCCTGGCGCGCCGCATTGAGGGCGCGCAGACCGCGCAGGCGCTCGGCTGCGCGCCCGGCGGCGCGGCGGCGCTCGAGATCGCCGGCGGTTGCGCCATTTTCGCGGGCGTCGATTCGCCGCTCACGCAAGCCGTCGGGCTGGGCCTGAACGGCGCCGTGAGCGAGGCCGAGCTGGACGAACTGGAAGGCTTCTTCCGCTGCCGCGGCGCGCGGGTCTCGATCGAGGTCTGCCCATTGGCCGATGCCCGCTTCCTGGAGATGCTGGGCGATCGCGGTTACCGGGTAGGCCAATTCGACAACGTGCTGGCGCGGAGCCTTACCGGAGTCGAAATCGTCATCACGCCGCGCGTGCGCAGGGCGACCCCCAACGAATCCGACCTGTGGGCACACTCCGTGGGCCGCGGCTTCTTCGAGCAAACCGAGCTCACCTCCGAGGAGATGGACGTGGGCCGCTGGGTCTTCGGCATGCCCGGCGCGATGTGCTACATGGCCTCGGCCGAAGGTGGCACGCCGGCCGGCGGAGCCGCGCTCATCGTCACCCAGGGCCTGGCGACGCTCTTCGCCGATGGCGTAGCGCGCCCCTATCGCCGGCAGCGACTGCACCAGGAGTTGATTGCGGCGCGCCTCAATGAGGCGCTGGCGCAGGGCTGCGACATGGCCGCCGCCGCCACCGCTCCGGCCGGCGCCTCGCAGCGCAACTACGAGCGGCTGGGCTTCCAGGTGGTTTACACCAGGGTAACGTTAACCAAATAAGCGATGACTGCCGTGGCGCACGCACTCGTGCGTGCCGCGCCGGCACTTCTGCCGACGCCCGGCGCATCGGGTAAAGACGCGTCGAGAAGAGTCTCGACGTGGCATTGCGCACGGGTGCGTGCGCCACAAAGATCGGCCGAGATTTCCACAGCGGCGCGGCCACTACGTCCAGTAGGCCGAGGTTGCTCTCATTGACGTCCGACAACCGGCTGGTGGTCTGCCTGATTTGCTTGGCGGTCTGGATTCTGCTCAGCGGCCTGGACGATCTGTTCATCGCGCTGGTCGCCATCTTCCCCAAAGGCGAGCGCCGTTGCCGTTGGCCCACGGACGCGGAGGCATCGAGCGTTCCCGAGCGCCGCATCGCCATTCTGGTTCCCCTATGGAAGGAGGAGCGCGTCATCGGACGCATGCTGGAACGCAACTTGGCGGCTATCCAATATGCCCATTACGATTTCTTCGCCGGCGCGTATCCGAACGACACCCTTACCACGGCAGCGGTGGCCGAGGCCGCCCGCCGATCGCCGCGCGTGCACCTCGCCCTGGTGCC
Source organism: Bryobacteraceae bacterium (assembly GCA_036404395.1). GTDB lineage: Bacteria > Acidobacteriota > Terriglobia > Bryobacterales > Bryobacteraceae > Bog-375. Next base: position 5,360 of record DASWZP010000395.1, read on the forward strand.
GCATAACGGGCCGACCTCCAAAGGCGATTGCCTGAATGCGATCTTCGATTGCCTGCTCGAACATGAAGCCGCCCACGGCGTCCGCTACGACGTGATCGTGACCCACGACGCGGAGGATGTAGTTGCGCCGGAATCGCTGCGGATCATCAACTGGTTCTCCCGCGATTACCAGATGGTGCAAATCCCCGTGTTGCCATTGCCCACCGGCCTCGCCGAAATGACCCACGGCGTCTACTGCGACGAATTCACCGAATGTCAGCTCAAGGACCTTCCGGCGCGCCAGCGGCTGGGCGGGTTTTTGCCCTCCAACGGCGTCGGTGCCGGCTTCGAACGCAACGCCCTGGAGCGGCTGGCGGCCACCCGCGGCGGCCGCATTTTCGACCCGGCCTGCCTCACCGAAGACTATGAGAACGGCTTCCGCCTGCACGCCCTCGGCTGCCGGCAGATCCTTGTGCCGCTGCGGCTTCCGGCGTCCGCGCTGGTGGCCACGCGCGAATATTTCCCGCGCCGGCTGCGCGCCGCCATCCGGCAGCGCAGCCGTTGGGTGGCCGGGATCGCGCTGCAAGGCTGGGAGCACCACGGCTGGCGCGCCCCATTGCGGCAATTGTATTTCTTCTGGCGTGACCGCAAAGGCCTGGTGGGAAACCTGCTTTCGCCCATCGCCAATCTCTTGTTTTTCTTCTGGGTGGCCGGCTGGCGCGGCATCGGCGGCATTCCGGCGTGGGCGGCCCGCTTGTGCACCGCGACTGTGAGCCTGTCTCTGATTCATTTTCTGATCCGCACCACGTTGAGCGCGCGCGTGTATGGCTGGCGGTTCGCGGCCGGCGTGCTGCCGCGCATGTTCTGGGGCAACCTGCTGAACTGCGCGGCCACCATTTCCGCCTTGCGCCAGTTCGCCGCCGCGCGCCTGCGCGGGCGCGCCCTGGCCTGGCGCAAAACCGATCATAAGTATCCCGCGTGTCCCACGCCCGGGCAGGGCCGGCTGGGCGAATTGCTGGTGCGCATGCGGGCCATTTCGGTCGAGGACCTCCAGGCGGCGCTGGGTACCTGCCCGCCCGGCATGCGCCTGGGCCAGCACCTGTTAAAGCTGCGCAAGCTGAAAGAGGAACAGCTCTACCAGGCGTTGAGCGCGCAGGCCGGCCTGGAGCTGGGTGTTCCCGATGGCGGCGAAGTCGTCCGCGCGGCCACCCGCGCCCTCCCCGCCGAGACCATCCGCCGCTTCAGCGTGCTCCCATACCGCGTCGATTTCGGCCAGCTCCACCTGCTGACCCCCGAAGTGCCCTCGCTGCGCATGACGCAAGAATTAGCCGCCCTGTGCCCGCTCGATCTGCGCTTCCGCCTGGTCCGCCCCAAGGAATTCAAGCGGTTGTGCGAGCAGTATCTGGCGTGAAGAGGTTTCATTTCCCGCTTGCACTCTGTATACTGTACACGTACACTATACAGTGATGAGCCCGGCGCCCCGGATCGGCATTGACCTCGCCTCGCCCGTCCCGGCAGGAAGGCAAATCGTGGATGCGATCCGCGCCCACCTGGTAGAGGGCGAGCTGGCGCCGGGCGATATTCTCCCCTCGGTGCGACGGCTGGCCATGGAGCTGGGCGTGCATTTCAATACCGTGGCGCAGGCTTACCGCCAGTTGGCCGAGGAAGGCTGGCTGGATCTCAAGCACGGCCGCCGCGCAGCCGTGATCGGCCGTGGCGCGGTGGGCGACGCCGGACCGGACCGGATCCCCTATTTCCAGCGCCGCTTGCGCGAAATGGTGGCCGAGATGCGCGCGCACGGCGTGGCGCCGGCGAGCATTGCCGCCGAGTTGCGGCTGTTCGCAGAAAGGCTGAAATCATGATCGGCATTCGCTTGCTGTTGTTGTTCCCGCTGGTCCTCATTCTGATGCTCCTGCACGCGCTTCCGCTCCTGCCCAGGCGATCCAGACTATTCGGCGCGGAGGTGCCGCGCGAAGTCCGTTACGGAAGCGAAGGCGGCAGGCTGCTGCGCGGTTATCAGGTGCGGCTGCTGCCGTTCAGTATCGTGGCCTTGCTGGCCGCCTGGTGGGCCCCGGTCACGTGGCTCTGGCTGACGGTCGCGTCGCCCTCCATGGCAGCGCTGTGGCTTCTGTACCGGTGCCACGCCGCTGCGGTGCGCTTCGCGCTCCCGCCGCCATCCACCCGCGAAGCGTCGTTAAGTGGCGGTGCGGGC
>DASWZP010000396.1:0-2942 GCA_036404395.1 Bryobacteraceae bacterium
CGCTTCGACGGTCGCGTGGGCGAAGAGATTGTGGCGGAGGTGTCGGCGCGCAGGCTCGGGTCGCCGCTCGATTCGGTGTTGCGTCTGACGGATGCAGCCGGAAAACAGATTGCCTTCAACGACGATTTCGAAGATCCGGGAGCGGGCTTGATTACGCACCAGGCCGATTCGCTGATTTCCTGCCAACTACCGGCGAAAGGTGTGTACTCTCTGCAACTGGCGGACGCGCAGGGCAAGGGCGGGGCGGATTACGGCTACCGGCTGCGCATCAGCTATCCGCGGCCGGATTTCGAATTGCGGGTGGTGCCGTCGAGCCTCAATCTGCGCGCGGGCGCGACCGTTCCGATAACGGTGCGGGCGATACGCCGCGACGGTTTCGCGGGCGAGATCGCGCTGAGTCTCAAGGATGCGCCAGGCGATTTCACGCTAAGCGGCGCAGCGGTGCCCGCCGGACAGGACAAGGTGCGAGTTACATTGACCGCGCCGCGGACTCCGGTAAGTGCGCCGCAATCGATACAGTTAATCGGGCGGGCTAGCATCGACGGCCGCGAAGTAACTCGCACCGCGGTTCCGGCCGAAGACATGGAGCAGGCGTTCGCTTACCATCACCTGGTGGCGGAGGACGCGTGGATGGTGCGCGTGATCGGCGAAAGCGCGCGCGGGCTTGGCTGGCGCGCCATCGAAAAGCCGGTGAAGTTGCGGCGAGGCGACGCCACGGCGTTCAATCTCTTCGTTCCACCCCGCTTTCAGCAGGGAATGCAACTGGCGTTGAACGAGCCGCCGGAGGGAATTTCGATTCAGAGCGTGACCCCGGACTGGGACGGCGTATCCGTGGTTTTGCGCGTGCAGGGCGACAAAGCCAAGCCGGGGCTGAAAGGCAACCTGATCCTGGACGCGTTCCGGGAAGTCGCGCCGAAGCCGGATGCTAAGAACCAGACTCGCCGGCGCCAGCCGCTGGGGACGCTGCCGGCGATTCCGTTCGAGGTAGTGGAAGGCGCGGCGGCGCACAAATAAATGCGACGCACGAGTGCGTGCGCCACGGCGATAGTATACTGAATCCTTTACCAGTAATTAAGACCTATAACTCTGGTTAATAGGAGGATCTATACGTGCGATCCGCAGTTCCCGTTGTTTGGCTGGCTCTGATAGCGGCGCCCTGGCTCCCATCAGGCCGCGCGCAGGTTTCACCGCAGACCCCCAGCCAGATGGTCTTCGAGAAAGTGGCGACGGTTGGCATGCAGGTGCCGGATACTCAGGTTACGCTGGATGTGGTGCAGTCGGCGCCGATCTCCCCGGAGTACTTTCTGGAAGGCGGAACGGTGGTCTTCTGGGCGATCACCAAACGCCCCTCCCGATCCGGATTGTTTTCGGCCAAGGACGGACAGATCAAGACCGTTGCCCTGATGGGACGGAAGGACTCTCAGCCGAACGCCGAAGGCATTCCCGAACCTTTCGAGTTCATCCCTGGGGTCTTCGGTAACACCGATATCAAGGCGGGCGGCGCGCTGCTTTACATCACTCTCAGCTTCGGCAAGTTCCGTCAAAAGACCCGCTCGGTGTGCGTTTGGGATGGCGAGAAACTGCGTCCCTTGCTATGGCGCGGCGAATCGCCTGCATGGCTTGGCGGCGGCGAAAAGATTCAGTCGGCGGGCGTGGCTGGCATCAATCCCGATGGCAGCGCCGTGATTGTCTACTTGACGGAGAGCGGCCAGTACGGAATCGCGTCGTACAGCAAGGCGGCGGGCCTGCATCCTCTGATCTCCACCGCCAATGCGCTGCCGGGCATGCCCGGCGTGACCATTCTCAAAGAGACCTTCGAACCGCTTTTTGACGACCCATACGAGAAGGGGGAAACGAAGGACTGGGCGCTGCGCGGGCGGCTCGCCCCACCGGTGCTCTTAGGCGACTGGCTTTTCCTGGTGGTTGAGCCTTCCACCGGCCATCCCTTCCTGGCGCGGATCGGCGGTGGCAAGACGGAACGGATCGTCGAAGCGCAGGCTGCCGATCCAACCGATTCGGGTTTCATGGTTGAGGAGATCCGGTCGTTCAGAGCTCTTACGCCCGACGTGGTGGCGGTCGAGATCGACGGCGGGAAGGGCGACAGGCGCCTGCTGGTTTCCGACAAGCGAAAGCTGAGCCGGATCTACGAGTCCGCGGGAGCCTACCAGGAGGTCGCGGCCAGGCTGGGGTTCAAGGACGCCAATGGGGTCGAGGAGATGGGCGACCTGCAGGTGGTTTCGCCGGCAACGAAATCCTTCTGCGCTCTTTTCGACGAGCGGTCCCGATTCACTTTCTACGTCACGCAGGTGCGCTGTTTTGACGGGACCAAGATGTCCAACGTCACCGGTCAGGCGCGAATTGGCAGAAATGCAAACAACGTCCTGCGGCCCATCCCTGGCTTGCCGGGCGTGCTGGTCATCGACGCGGATTTCACCGCCGCGACGCGGCACGCCGACCGGCAGATCAGCCACTGGATCGTCACCGGGAACGCGGTTGGCCAGGACCTGCAGCCCGCGGCCGATATCTACTCCAACGGCAGCTCCAAATACACCGTGGGAGAGGTTATCGGCGTGGATGCGGCCCGGCAAATAGCCTGGCTGAGACTCTCCGACGGTTACTACAAAGTGCACGCGGGTAATTAAGCATCGGCCGCAGGCGACTGGAGCAAACAAAAACACCGTACAGGCAAAGACCGCCGGCGCTACGGCCGACTCACGCCGCGCGTTTGGCTATCATGAGTAGCGTATGCGAAAATCCGTGCTAACTACTTTGGCTGCCATGCTGCTCACCGGTGACATTGCGTGTTACGCGCAACAGAGCGAACTGGTGCAGAACGCATCGGCGCGGCAGGGCCTCAGTCTGAACGGGCCGTGGAAGATTATCGTCGATCCTTACGAAGCCGGCTACTACGACTTCCATCTGCATCCGATTCCGGGCGGCGG
>DASWZP010000397.1:0-5383 GCA_036404395.1 Bryobacteraceae bacterium
GTGGGTTTCCGGCTTGTTCGCCGCCCAACCGACCATTGCGGACGCGAGGAAGTTTCTGGAAGATGCCGAGCAGCGCCTGCTCGTCCTCGCCAACGAGGCGCAGCAGGCCAGTTGGGTGCAAGAGAATTTCATCACGTCGGATACCGAATCGCTCGCGGCGCTCGAGAACGAGCGGGCCACCGACGAGCAAGTGCGGCTGGCCAAGGAATCCAAACGTTTCGATGCTCTCACGCTGCCGCCCGACCTGGCGCGCAAAATGCGCCTTCTGCGGATTGGCTTTACGCTGGCCACGCCGGCCGACCCAAAGCAGAGCGAAGAGGTGTCCCGGCTGGCGGCTGAGCTCGACGGCATGTATGGGAAGGGCAAGTATTGCCCGCCGGCTCTCGCATCGAGCGACAAGAAATGTCTGGACATCGGCGACATCACGCGCATCATGGCGGCGAGCTCCAATCCTGGCGAGTTGCTGGACGCCTGGAAGGGCTGGCACGCGATTGCGCCGCCCATGCGAAAGGACTTCACGCGCTTTGTCGAGCTTTCGAATAAGGGCGCGCACGAGTTGGGTTTTCGCGACACCGGCGCGATGTGGCGATCGAAGTACGATATGCCGCCCGACGATTTCGCCAAGGAAGTGGACCGGCTCTGGGCGCAGGTGCGGCCGCTGTATCTTTCGCTGCATGCCTATGTGCGCAACCGGCTGCGGGAAAAGTACGGCGCCAGCTTGGTCCCGGCGGAAGGCCCGATTCCGGCCGATTTGCTCGGCAATATCTGGGCGCAAGACTGGTCGAATATCTATCCGTCAGTCGCGCCTCCCGGAGCCGACCCGGGCTACGATTTGACGCGCATTTTGAAGGACCGCAAAACGCAGCCGACCGATATGGTCCACTACGGCGAGAGTTTTTTCAAGTCGCTCGGGTTTGCGCCGCTGCCGCCGACATTCTGGGAGCGTTCGCTGTTCGTGAAACCGCGCGATCGGGACGTGGTTTGCCACGCCAGCGCCTGGGACGTCGACAACGTGGAGGATCTGCGCATCAAGATGTGCATCGATATTACGGCCGAGGACTTCATCACCATTCACCACGAACTGGGCCACAACTTCTACCAGCGCGCTTATAACAAGCAGCCGTTTCTATTTCGCGACAGCGCCAACGACGGCGTGCATGAAGCCATCGGCGACACCATCGCGCTCTCGGTGACGCCCGAGTACCTGGTGAAAATCGGACTGCTGGATCAAGCGCCGGACTCGTCGAAAGATATCGGGCTGCTGCTCGCGCGCGCTCTCGAAAAGGTCGCGTTTCTGCCGTTCGGGCTGTTGATCGATCAGTGGCGTTGGCGGGTATTCTCGGGCGAAATTCCGCCCGACAAATACAACCAGGCATGGTGGGATCTGCGGGAAAAGTACCAGGGCATCGCGCCGCCGGTCGAGCGAACCGAACTCGATTTCGATCCCGGCGCGAAGTATCATGTGGCGGCCAATGTTCCTTACACCCGATACTTCCTGTCCTTCATCATGCAATTTCAGTTTCACCGTGCGCTGGCCCGAGCGGCCGGTTGCCCGGTGGCGGGAAGCAACACACCACTTTCGCGTTGCTCGATTTACGGCAGCAAGGAGGCCGGCGAGAAGCTGAACAAGATGCTCGAGATGGGCCTCAGCCGCCCCTGGCAGGACGCTCTGTACGAGATGACCGGCGAGCGCGACCTGGACGCTACCGCGATCCTCGACTACTTCGCTCCGCTGAAGAAATGGCTGGATGAACAGAACAAGGGCAAGCCGGTGGGCTGGTAGGTACTCACGACAATCGGTAAGTGGTATGAAAGTATTTGCCGCTGTGTCAGTCACGACTTGTTTCGTCGTTCTGGCCGGCGCCCAGGACACACGGAAGGTCGTCGAGCCTTCGATTCCGCCGGCATGCACGACCCTGAACGCGAAGATCGGGCGCGCCGCGGCGTCGCTCGCGCCGGAGGACGAGAGCAAGCTGGACACGGCGCGCATCCAGGCGGCGCTGGACGCGTGCCCGCCCGGCCACGCGGTGGTACTCGAGCGGGCATCGGAGCGCACCGACGCGTTTCTCTCAGGACCGCTCGAACTGCGGCGCGGCGTGACGATCGAGGTGGCGCGCGGTGCGTATCTGTTCGCCTCGCGTAACCCGCGCGACTACGATCGGAACCCGGGCGTCTGCGGCACCATCACCGGGGAAGGCCACGGCTGCAGGGCGCTGATCAATGGCGATGGCGTAGCTGACGCTGCGGTGATGGGCGACGGCGTGATCGATGGGCGTGGCGGAGAGTCGATTCTCGGACAGAACATCAGTTGGTGGAACCTGGCGGACATGGCTCGCGCGGGCGGAAGCCAGAACAACCCGCGGCTGATCGCGCTGAATCGCTGTGATAACTTCACGCTCTATCGCATCACGCTGATGAATTCGCCGAACTTTCACGTGGGTTACAACGGCGGCAATGGATTCACGGCGTGGGGCGTCAGGATCTGGTCGCCGGAGCGGGCGCGCAACACCGACGGCATCGATCCGGGCAACTCGACCAACGTGACTATCACGCACTGCTTCATCCACACGGGCGACGACCAGGTGGCGGTCAAGGCGCCGGCCGGCGCGCCGACCACCCACATGAGCATCGTTCACAACCACTTTTATACGGGGCACGGCATGTCGATCGGCAGCCCGACCGATGGCGACGCGAGCGCCATTCGCGTCGCGGACCTTTCCATCGACGGCGCCGATAACGGCCTGCGCATCAAATCGAACATCACGCGCGGCGGGCTGGTCGATGACGTCGTGTTCGAGGACGTCTGCATCCGCGACACGGCCAACCCGATTCTGATGGACACCAACTACAGCGCGCACGTCAGCCAGGAAAATGGCAAGCCGCCGGTCTTCCGCCACATCGTCGTCCGCAACGTACGCGTGGAAGGCGGCGGCACGGTGACGCTGGAGGGTCTGGATGCGGCGCATCGCCTCGGAATTCAGTTCGACGGCGTCGTCTTCGACGATCCGGCGAGCATCCAGGTGTCGGCCAAGCATGCAGAGGTTGGTATCGGGCCGGGCGCGTTCAATCTCAACGTAACGGGCACGGACGTCACGGTCTCCGGCAGTGCCGGGAAGAGCGTGAAGAACGCCTGCACCGGCAAGTTCGTCGATTTCCCGCTGCGGTAACCTCGCGGCAGGCCGGGCATGCCCGGCCCCCTACGGCCGGCGGTTGGGCGCTGTAGGGGCGAGGCATGCCTCGCCCGCGCGCTCGCGCGAGAACACGTTATCGTAATTGCGAAGCGTCGTACTAAGTGACGGTCATGACCTCTGCTACGATGAAATTTCCCAACCATTATGGCGCTGCGTTTTTATAACACCCTCTCGCAACGCGTCGAGGAGTTCCATCCGGCGCGCGATAACACGGTGCGCTTGTACACCTGCGGTCCCACTGTCTACAGTTACGCCCACATCGGCAACTTCCGCACCTTCACCTTCGTCGACATTCTGCGGCGGTGGCTGCGGGCCAGCGGATACGGCCTGGATCATGTGATGAACATCACCGACGTGGACGACAAAATCATCCGCAACGCGGCGGCCGAAAAAAAGACTCTGCAGGAATACACCGCCGTATACACGCAAGCGTTTCTGGAGGACTGCGCCACGCTGCGCCTCGAGGTGGCCGAGCACCTGGTGAAAGCCACCGATCACATCGGCGACATGGCGGATGCGATCGCGCGCCTCACGGCCGGCCAGCACACCTACTCGAGCGACGGCTCGATTTACTTCCGTATCGCCACGTTTCCGGGTTACGGCAAGCTTTCGCACAACGATTTCAGCGGTAACCTGGCCGGTGCGCGCGTCGACGTGGATGAATACGAAAAGGCCGATGCGCGCGACTTCGCGCTGTGGAAGGCGCCCAAGGAAGGCGAAACCAGTTGGGACACCAAGATCGGTGTGGGGCGGCCGGGCTGGCACATCGAGTGCTCCGTGATGGCCATCAAGTACCTGGGCGAGACGCTGGATATACACGCCGGCGGAGTCGACCTGATATTTCCCCATCATGAAAACGAGATTGCCCAGTCGGAGTCGCTGACCGGCAAGCAATTCTCGCGCTTCTGGCTGCATGCCGAGTTTCTGATGGTGGAAGGCCAGAAGATGGCCAAGTCGCTGGGCAACTATTTCACCCTGCGCGATCTCATTGGGCGCGGCTACAAGGCGGAAGCCATTCGCTACCTGCTGGCCTCGGTGCCCTACCGCAAGTCGTTGAATTTCACTTTCGATGGACTGCAAGCCGCGCAGATGGCCATCGAGCGGCTGCGCAACTTCAAGCTGCGGCTGGACACGGAGAAGCTGCCGGAAGGCGGCGACGATAAGATGGCGGCGCGCACCGAGGCCGCCGCGCAGGCCTTCGTCAACAGCCTGGACGACGATTTGAATACCGCCGAGGCGCTGGCGGCCGCCTTCGAATACGCGCGCGACGCCAACAGCGCCATGGATGCCGGCCAGTTCGGCGCCGATAACCGGGCCTTGGCGGTCAAGTTCTTCGAGCAGTTCGATGCCGTCTTCGACGTGCTGAGACCGAGCGGCGCCAGCGCCGGCGACGACGACGCCAAAATCGAAGCGCTGATCGCCGAACGAGAAGCCGCCAGGAAAGCGCGCAACTTCGCGCGGGCCGATCAGATACGCGACGAGTTGCTGGCCATGGGCATCATTCTCGAAGACACCAAATCCGGCGTGCGCTGGAAAAGGAAATAGCAGTGAAGATCCACACGCAAGCGGTTCACGCGGGCGACCGGCGCAAGCCTACCGGCGCGGTTCCGGTGACCACGCCCATATACGCCGCGTCGAGTTTTTTCTATGACACCACCGAGGAACTGGACCGCGTAATCGGCATGGAGCAGCCCGGCTACTCTTACGCCCGCTACGACAATCCCACGGCGGCGGCGCTCGAAGAGCTGATGACGGCGCTCGAAGGCGGCCACGGCGCGCTGGCCTGCGCTTCGGGAATGACGGCCGTGCAGATGGCGGTCGAGACCGCGCTCACCGACCGGCGCCAGTCCATCGTGGCGGCCGACGCGCTCTACGGCGCGTCCACCAAACTGTTGCTGAATGTTCTGGAGCCGCGCGGCGTGGACGTGCGTTTCGTCGATATCTGCAACCTGGACGCGGTGGCCGCGGCGGTCAGCCAGGCCAAGCCGGGATCGATCCTGATGGAGACCATCTCAAATCCGCTGCTGCGCGTGGGCGAGATCGATAAGATCGCCGAAATCGCGCGCGCCGCCGGCGCTGCCCTGGTGGTCGATAACACATTCGCCACGCCCCTGATCGTGCGGCCGCTCGAGCTGGGCGCGAACTTTGCCGTGCACAGCCTCACCAAGTATTTGGCCGGACACGGCGACGTG
>DASWZP010000398.1:0-11852 GCA_036404395.1 Bryobacteraceae bacterium
CGCGGCCGAAGGGGTCCACCCCAACCGAAAGAAGCGCAGATCGTTCCCGCGCGCCGCTTGGCATCGCCGTCACAGTTTTCCTGCTCGCGAGGAGCCCCAATGAGTTATTTAAGTGGCATTGGGCGCTTTCGCCTGCCAACCGACGTCCCCAAGGTGTTTTCGACGTTCTCAGACCGCGGCAACTTCCTGCCGGGCCAACTCCTGGGCGTACTCCTTCAATGCGGCCGGCGCAACAGTCACAATATCTTTTTCCATGTCGTCGCCGGTCTCGACCAGGTGAACCAGGTACAGCGCCGCGAGGCGCGAGCACCACGCGTCATCCATCGGTCGGCCTGTCTCGCGGCTCAGCGCCAGCAAGTCCGCGTGGTGCAGAGCGATGGTCTTCTGCGAGCTGCCGGCCTGTTCGTTTTCCAGAACGAACTTGACGTCGACGGTATCGGCGCCGCGTATCGAAATGGCCGTTTGCAGCCATTTGAACCACACCTGGAACTTGCGGCCGAAGGGATCCGGCCCGGCCTCGAACTGGCGGAAGTTCTGCATCTACGGATATCTTATCAGTAGGGGAAAGCATGCTCACTGCCGAATTGACCGCGCCGCGCGAGTTCCGCCTGGCGCAACAGACGATCGAAGAGCCCGCTCCGGGCGAGGTGCAGGTGCGCGTACGCGCGGTGGGGATCTGCGGCTCCGATCTGCACTCCTACGCCGAGGGCGCCGTGGGCGATTCGCCGTGCGTCTATCCCATGGTGCTGGGGCACGAACCGGCCGGCACCGTAGTCAAGACCGGGGCCGGTGTCACCGGCTGGGCGGCGGGCGACCGCGCCGCGCTGGAGCCGGCCATCTATTGCTACCACTGCGAATTCTGCCGCAGCGGCCGGCACAACGTTTGCGCGAAGATCCGTTTCCTGAGCACGCCCGGCCACCCCGGCTTCTTCCGCGAATTCGTCAACCTGCCGATGACCAACCTGCTGGCGATTCCGCCGCGGATGTCGCTCGAAGAAGCCACGCTCGCCGAACCGCTCGCCATCGGTCTGCACTCGATGAGGTTCGCGTCTATCGAAATCGGCGAAACGGTCGCCGTCTTCGGCGCCGGGCCGATCGGGCTGGTAACAATAGCCTGCGCGAGGCTGGCCGGCGCCGGCCGCATCTTTGCAGTGGAACCAGTGGCGCACCGCCGCGAGATGGCGATCAAAATGGGCGCCGCGGTGGCGCTCGATCCCAACGCCTGCGACGTGGCGAGCGAGATCGTCAAGGATACCGGCGGCCGCGGCGTGGATTGCGCCATCGATTGCGCCGCCAAGGAGAGCACCACCAACGACGCCATCCGCGCCGCGCGCAACGCCGGCCGCGTGGTGCTCACCGGCATCCATTCCGCTTCGTTCGTGCCGTTCGAGGTTTCGCCCATGCGCCGCAAGGAGCTGGCCATTTTCAACGTCCGGCGCTCCAACCACGAATCGGAAGCCGCCATCGAGCTGCTGCTCGAGCACATCGCCTGGTTCGCTCCCATGATCACGCACACGCGCCCCCTCGACCAGATCGCCGAAGCGTTCCGCATCACCGAGCATTACGACGATGGTGTGGGAAAAATGATTGTTGCGGTGTAGGCTACGTGGCACGAGAAGCACCAGCGGCAAAGACCGCCGGCGTTACGTCCACGTGCTGTGTTTCTCGGTAACGCTGGCGGTCTTGCCGCCGGTGCTTTTTCTGCCGCGCGCATGTCCCGCCCGCTTTCTGGTACAACATCTCCATGCGAGTTCTTTTCATCGGCGGGACCGGCATCATCAGCACCGCGTGCACGCGGCTGGCGGCGGCACTCGGAATCGATCTCACCCTTCTCACGCGCGGGCGCCGCGCGGCGGATCTCCCCGCCGGCGTGAAGACGCTCACCGTCGACATGGAGGACGCCTCGGCCGCGGCGCGAGCGCTCGGCGACGCGTCCTTTGACGCCGTGGTCGATTGGATCGCCTACGCCCCCGCGCAAATCGAACGCGACCTGGAGCTCTTTCGCCGCTCGACGCGCCAGTACATTTTCATCAGCTCCGCCAGCGCCTATCAGAAGCCGGTGTCCCACTACCTGATTACCGAATCCACGCCGCTCGCGAATCCGTTCTGGGATTATTCGCGCAACAAAATCGCCTGCGAAGACCGGCTCATGAAGGCCTACCGCGAAGAGGGCTTCCCGGTCACCATCGTGCGCCCTTCGCTGACCTACGGCGAGACGCAGATCACGCTGGCCATCAACAGTTGGACCAAATCTTATACGGTGGTGGACCGCATGCGCCGCGGAAAGAAAGTCATCGTGCCGGGCGATGGCTCGTCGCTCTGGGTGATCACTCACAACAGCGACTTCGCCAAAGGCCTGGTAGGTCTGCTCGGGAATGAACAGGCGATCGGGCACGCCTTCCACATCACCTCCGATGAAGTGATGAGTTGGGACCAGTTCTACCGCATTGTAGGCGAGGCCGCTGGCGCGGAGACGCAACTGGTCCACATGGCGACCGATTTCATCGCCGCTTGCCTGCCCGATAACTTGGGCGGACTCGCCGGCGATAAAGCCGTCAGCGTGGTCTTCGATAATACCAAGATCAAGCGCTTCGTTCCCGGCTATTGCGCCACCATGCCGTTCGGCCGAGGGGTGCGCCAGACGCTGGCCTGGTTCGACGCCGAGCCGGCGCGAAAACAGATCGACGCCGAGGCGAACGCCACTTGGGACAAGCTGATCGACGCTTACGAAGCGGGCACAAGCGAAGCAGTGCGGCGATTTCAGGCTTGAAGAGGCGCCCCGTCAGGGAGCGGTTGCCGGCTCAACTGCTTACTTCATGACTGGCTCGGATGGCCGCGGTTGACGAGCGCCCCTACTCCGGGCGCCGGCTCGACGTGCACCAGGACATCGGCCACCCACTCCACCTGATCCACCACGCGCATACGCACTTCGTGGGCGATGTCGTGGGATTGGCGCACCGTCATTTCGGGATCGACCTCCATATGCAGGTCCACGTGATAGCTGAGGCCGGTCTTGCGGGCAAAACACTTCTCGATGCCCAGCACGCCGGGCACCTGCGCAGCCGCGGCGCGAATCTGGGCCATCATTTTGTCGCTGGGCATGGTGTCCATCAACTGCAGCGTGGTCTCGCGCGTCACGCGTATGCCGGCAAGGATGACGATGATGCCCACCGCGAGACCGCCGTACCGGTCGGCGTTGAAAAAACGCTGCGGGGCGGCAAGCGTAAGCGCCACCGCGGTGAGCGCGGTCAGGGCGGAAAGACAATCGGTGGTGTCGTGCAAGGCGTCGCCCATCAGCGCCGCGCTGCGCATTCTTTTCCCCACCTGGAACTTGGTGGCCGCTAGCGCGCTCTTAGCCGCGAGCGATGCCAGCAGGGGCCAGATCACGAACCAGCGCAGCGGCTCATGGGGCTGGCCCAGCCGCAGGAAGGAGCCGTACGAAATCAGCGCGCCGGCCGAGGCCAGCACCAACCCCACCAGCAGGCCGCTCAGGATTTCCGCGCGGCCATGGCCGTACGGGTGATTCGAATCGGCGGGTTTGAAGCTGACCGTGAGGCCCACCAGAACCAAGCCGGAAGAAAACACGTCGCCCGCGGATTCCATGCCGTCGGCGACCACCGCCGTGGAGTGTCCCGCCAGCCCGGTGAAGATCTTCACCAGGGCGAGCGCGCCGGTGATCGCCATCCCGGCGGCCGCAATGCGCTGTCCCGCTTGCATGAGATAGTCAGGCGTTACGTAAACACTTTAGCCACCGCTCCCTCATGGTCGCGGCTCCGAAGGCGCATCGGAGCCGCGACCATGAGGGAGCGGTGGGCGCGGTCGTCACCCAACCGCCGTCGGGCGCCTTCCGTCACGCCCGCGACGGGTCGATCTTTTCCGTGTCCACGCCCAGTTCACCGAACGCGGCTTTGGCTCTCTCCATGTCGAACCGGCCGTCGCGCGCCAGGCGCGAAAGCGCGGCTGTCGCTATCGATTCGGCGTTCACCTCGAAATGGCGGCGCAAGTACTCGCGATTATCGCTGCGCCCGAAGCCATCGGTTCCCAGCGTCTCCATGCGGCCGGGCAGCCACGGCGCCACCTGGTCGGCCACCACCTTCATATAATCGGTGGCCGCGACAATCGGTCCCTCGGCGCCCTCGAGCGCTTCCACGATGTAGGGCACCCGCGGCGCCTGGCCCGGATGCAGGCGGTTCCAGCGCTCCGCCGCCAGCGCGTCCCGCCGCAGCTCGTTGTAGCTGGTGACGCTCCACACGTCGGCGGCCACCTCGTATCGATCGGCGAGGATTTTCTGCGCGCGCACGGCTTCATTCAAAATCGGACCGCTGCCGAACAGGTGCACCACGGGTTTGCCCTCCGGCGCGGCCTGGAAGCGGTAGATGCCTTTCAGCACGCCTTCCGGATTCAGCCCCTCCGGCATGGCCGGCATCGGATAGTTCTCGTTGTACAGGGTCAGGTAGTAAAAGCGGTCTTCCTGCAACTGGTACATGCGGCGGATGCCGTCCTGCACGATGATGGCGATTTCGTAAGCGAAAGCCGGATCGTAGGCCGCGCAAGTCGGCACCGTCGAAGCCAGCACCAGGCTGTGACCGTCCTGGTGCTGCAATCCTTCGCCGGCGAGCGTAGTCCGCCCGGCCGTACCGCCGCACAGAAAACCCTTGCCGCGCGCGTCGCCGAACGCCCACACCAGGTCGCCCACGCGCTGGAAACCGAACATGGAGTAATACACAAAAAACGGAATCATCTCCACGCCGTAATTCACATACGCCGTTCCGGCGGCCGCGAACGAAGCCATCGAGCCAGCTTCGGTAATGCCCTCCTCCAGAATCTGCCCGTCTTTCGATTCCTTGTAGTACAGGAACATCTCCGCGTCATGCGGCTTGTAAAGCTGTCCCTGGCTGGCGTAGATGCCGAACTGCCGGAACAGCGATTCCATGCCGAACGTGCGCGCTTCATCGGGGATGATGGGCACTACCCGCTTGCCGATTTGCGGATGCTTCAGCAGCAGCGTGAGCACGCGCACCAGCGCCATCGTGCTCGAAACCTCGCGGCCCGCCGAGCCCTCCAGCGACTCCTTCAAATATTCGAGCGGCGGCGCCTCAATCTGCCGCGGCGGCACGGTGCGGCTCGGCAGATACCCGCCCAGCAGCCGGCGCCGCTCGTGCATGTAAGCGATTTCCGGACTGTCCGCGGGCGGGCGGTAGAAGGACGCCGTGCGCGCGGCTTCGTCGGGAATGGGTATTTCGAAGCGCGATTTGAAATGCTCGAGCTCGGCTTCGTTGAGCTTCTTCTGCTGGTGAGTGATGTTGCGGCCCTCGCCGGCTTCCCCCAGTCCGTAACCTTTGATGGTGTGGGCCAGCACCACCGTGGGCCGCCCGGTGAATTCCAGGGCAGCTTTGAAAGCGTTGTAAACCTTGCAGGGATCGTGGCCGCCGCGGTGCAGCTTGAACAGATCCTCGTCGCTCAGGTGCGAAACCAGGTCCAGCAGTTCCGGGTATTTGCCGAAGAAATTCTTGCGAATGTACGCGCCATCCCGCGTGACGTAGGTCTGGTATTCGCCGTCCACCGCTTCGCCCATGCGTTTCGCCAGCAGGCCGGTGGTATCGCGATCGAGCAGAGCGTCCCAATCCTCACCCCAGATCAGCTTGATTACGTTCCAGCCGGCTCCGCGGAACGCCGCTTCCAGTTCCTGGATGATTTTGCCGTTGCCGCGCACCGGGCCATCCAGGCGCTGCAAATTGCAGTTCACCACGAAAATGAGATTGTCCAGCTTTTCGCGCGATGCCAGCGTGAGCGATCCCATGGATTCCGGCTCGTCGGTCTCGCCATCGCCCAGAAAGGCCCACACCTTGCGCGCCGTCGGCGGAATCACGCCGCGGTTTTCCAGGTATCGCATGAAGCGCGCCTGGTAGATGGAGTTAATCGGCCCGAGGCCCATGGATACGGTGGGAAACCGCCAGAAGTCCGGCATCAGCCACGGGTGCGGGTAAGAGGAAAGCCCGGGCGTATCGCGCAGTTCGTGGCGGAAATTCTTCAGGTGATCGTCGCTGAGGCGGCCTTCCAGAAAGGCTCGCGCGTAGACGCCCGGCGAGGCGTGGCCCTGAAAGTAGATCAGGTCGCCCGGCTGATCGCCATAGCTGGCGCGGAAGAAATGATTGAACCCGACTTCGAGCAGCGTGGCCAGCGAGGCGTAGGTGGAAATGTGGCCGCCGATGCCGGCGTCGTACTTGTTCTGGTGCACCACCATGGCCATTGCATTCCAACGAATCAGGCTCTTGATGCGCCGCTCCATAGCGCGGTCGCCGGGATACGAAACTTCCTCGTCGGGCCGGATGGTGTTGACGTATGGCGTGTTCAGGTGGATGGGCAGTTCCGCGCCGCCCGCCCGCGCGCGCTCCGACAGCTTATCGAGCAGATACGCCGCGCGGTCCGGGCCGCTTTCGTCCAGAACCTGATCCAGCGCTTCGGCCCACTCGGAAGTCTCCTGCGGATTCAGGTCGACAACCCTCTGGTCGCGTTTCAAGTGCATTGGTACCTATTATTTTATTATACCGGCGGAGGGCCGCCGGCTCAGGCGGGGCAGTCACAGTGGCCGAGTATCAGCGCGCGGAATTCATCGGCCTTTCGATGCTGCCGGCCCGGGTCGTCGTTGGCGAGATTCTGCTGCAATCTCTTGAAGAACTCCCGCTCGCGATTCTCCTGGTTTTCCGGACCGAGACGGACAGGCGCGGGTAGCGTCCTGGAGTCGGGCATATCGTCAGGATGCCTCACTCCGACGCATTCTGGCAAATGGGAAGTTACGTACATCTGATTGAAAATGCGCTGACGTAACTCTGGCCGCTCCCGAGCGCTTCGCGGGAGCCGGGCCGGGCGTGCCCGGCCCCTTACGAGTCCGTTGTAGGGGCAAGGCATGCCTTGCCCGCGGGTCGCGCGACAGGACGCAATCGTAATTGCGAAACCAGGTACTAAGCGCGCCCCACCTGCGGGTACAATGAGGACATGGTGAGAGCCAAACACGTCATCGATTCCTGGAAGAACGTGCGCCAGGATACCATCGCCGCCGTGGAGGAGTTTCCGGCGGGCGAACTTGGATTTAGTCCGGCGGCCGACTTGCAGACCTTCGGCCAGATCGGCCGTCACATCCTGGTGTCCACTCACGGCCTGACCGGCATACTGCTCGAGGGCGATACGGATTTCGCCGACCCGGATCTTCGCCGGGCGCGCATCGCTGCCCATACGGCCCACCTCCCGCAGACCTTGGAGCCGGCCGAACTGGCCCGCCGGTTGCGCGAATCCGCCGACGAGCGCGCGACGCAACTGGCCGCGCAAACCCCCGAGTTCTGGGCCGGGATGATCAAGCGCGTGGATGGCGTGATGGTGACACGCCTCGAAATGTTGCTATGGATTGGCGACCACGAACTGACCCATCGCCAGCAGTTGTTTACCTATCTGCGCATGAAGGGCATTGTGCCGGCCACCACCCGGCGGCGGTTGGCGCGCCAGGCCGCGGCCCAATAGGGTCCGATAACCGGAAACGCACCCGCCATGGCGGCAATCTATCGTATAACAGTAGTTTCGGGAGGCATGGATCGATGGTCAAGTGTCCGGAATGCGAGGGCGCAATCGACGTCGAGGAAGAAGACCTCGACGAGGGCGACCCGCTCAGTTGCGACGAGTGCGGAGCGGATCTCCGCGTAGTCGGCACCGATCCTCTGGAACTGGAATCGGCCGAGGAGTTGGCCGAGGACGAAGAGGATGCGGATCTCATCGACGACGACGAAGACGAGGAAGAAGCCGAAGAAGAGGATTGGAAATAAGATGCCATCCAGGATTCCGCGCGTCGGCGCACGAGTGCGTGGCTTTTCGGGCGCCGGGCTGGCGTTGCTGGCGGCGGCCCTGCTGCTCGTTGCCATCGCCGGTTTCGCCAAGGACCCCCAGACCCGCACCGTGCAGGGCGCCGTCTCCGCGCCGGACGAGAGCTTGGTGAACGGCGCCGTCGTCTATCTGAAGAACACCAAGAGCCTGCAAATCCGCTCGTTCTTCACCCAGAAAGACGGCAGCTACTATTTTCACGACCTCAGCCCCGATATCGACTATGAGCTCAAGGCCGAATATAACGGCTTATCGAGCGGCACCCACACTCTCAGCTCCTTCGATACGCGCAAGCTGGCGACCATCAATCTCAAGCTGAACGCCAAGAAATAAGGGGAGCAGAATCCCGCCGGCGATTTTCTGCTGGCCTTTCGTGCCGCCTCCTACCTCGTGAAGAACTCCAGCGGGGTGAGCGAAGTGATTACCCAGCGCTTGCCTCTACGCTCGACTTTGCAGGTGAGATCCGATTCGCGCTGCAGTATGCGGATGCCGGTATCGGCGTTGACGACTTCGAGCGTCCATTCGACTTCGAGGGTGCGCGTGGTGTCGGTGCCTTGGTCGGTGGTGAGACCGATGGTCGAGTCGACCTCGCCCTGAGCGGCGAGCGCATCCGCGCCGTTGCGCAGCGCCTCGTAACCTGGGAGTTTGGAATCGAATGCGGCCAGGAAGCCAACGACTGGCGTGCTCGGCTGGCTGAGCGCGCGGGCGGCGGATTGCAATAGGTCCCACGCGCCGGACACATCGGGCGGCGAGAAAAAACCGGACGCGTCGAGAGCGCCATCGGGAACGCCGAAGACTACGATGCGCAGCGCGCCATCGCGCGATTCCACGCGGCAGGATACGCGCTTCTGTCGATGAGTAATGCCGCGCTGGCCTTCGCGCGCGGTCAGATCCAGCTTCCAATCGATGCCGAGCGCGACCCCGCGATCGTCTTCAGTTGCGGAGAGGAACTCCAGCGCCGGCTGAACGTCGTAGGAGCGCACCAGGGCTTCGACGGGCTTGCGCAGTTTCTCGGCCAGCGGCGTGTCGAAGGCTTCGAGAAAGCCGGCGGCGCGCCGTTCTGCCAGCGCTTGCGCGGCGTTCGAAACCAGGTCGCGCGCGGCTTGTTGCTGGTCCGCCGGGGCGTTCTGCGCGGCGGCCGGCCATGCCAATGCGATTAGCAAAAGCGCGCGCGGCAGGTTCAGCATGTCACGTCCTGTAACTGGCATTGATGTGGATGTAGCCGTGGGTGAGATCGCAGGTCCAGAAACGGGCGCTACCTTTGGCTTTGCCGCGCAATGAAAAGCGGATGTGACACTCGGGCGCATCCAACTTCTGTTTCAGCTCGGCCTCGGAGAACGGCGCGGCCAGGCCGCCGCGGCAAACCGCGACGCCTTGCATCCAGATATCGGTTTTGCCCGGGTCGAAGGGTACGCCGGCGTTACCGGCGGCGGAAAGGACGCGACCCCAATTCGGGTCGGAGCCGGCGATCGCGGTTTTGACCAGCGGCGAGTTGGCGATGGCGCGGGCCAGGCGCGCGGCGGCATCGTCACTGTGCGCGCCCGTGACTTCAATGGTGACGAACTTCTTGGCGCCTTCGCCATCGCGCGCGATGGCCTGCGCCAGGTGCTGCATGACGCCGGTGATTTTCTCCTCCACGCGGGCGAGTTCCTTGGCTTCGGGACGGACGCCGGAAGCGCCGTTGGCGAGCAGCACCAGCGTGTCGTTGGTGGAGGTGTCGCCATCCACCGAAAGCCGGTGGTAGCTGGCGTCGGCCGCGCGCTTGAGGATGGCGCGCAGGGCCGCCACGGGAAGTTCAGCGTCGGTCATCACGAAGCCGAGCGTGGTGGCCATGTTCGGCTGAATCATGCCGGAGCCTTTGGTCATGCCCGCCACGCGCACGGCGCCGCGCCGCAGGTGGGCCTCGGCGAAGGCGGTTTTCGAGACCAGGTCGGTGGTCATGATGGCGCGGGCGGCGTCTTCGAAGCGCACGGGCGAGAGGCCGTCGACCAGACGCGGCAGGGCGGCCGTGATTTTGGCGCCGTCCATTTCCACGCCGATCACACCGGTGGAAGCGGTGAGCACCTGCGCCACCGGCAGCTTGAGGATTTTGGCGGTCGCGCGCGCGGTCGAGAGCGCCACGGCGTCGCCGGTGCGCGTGGCGCAATTGGCGTTGCCAGCATTCATCAGGATGGCGCCGACGCGGCCTTTCGACAGCGCCAAATGGCGGCGGCACAGCCTGACCGGGGCCGCCTGCACGCGGTTGCGCGTGAACACGGCGGCGGCGCTGGCGTCGAGACCGGTGACAATCAGCGCCAGATCGTCACGCTCCGCTTGCCGTATACCGGCGTAGACGGCCGAATAAGCGTATCCCAAGGGCAGATTCAAACGGACACCTCTCCTAGAACTTCATTTTCGACTAATCGCTGCCCGTTGGCGAAATCGGCGGCCGGCATCCGCTTGCGGCCCTCCATCTGAACTTCAATAAGCTCCAACGCTCCCACCCTGCAGGCAACCAGCAGGGGCTTGATGCGAAGCAGTGTGCCCGGCGGATGGCCGGCGGCTTCGGTTGGACGCGCGCACCAGATGTGCAGTGAGCCGCCGCGAAAGATCGAGTAAGCGCCGGGCCAGGGCTGCATGCCGCGCACCTGGTTGTGAATTTGAACGGCGGAACGGCGCCAATCGATGCGGCCGTCTTCTTTCTTCAGCATGGGTGCGTAAGTGGCTTGCGAGTTATCCTGCGGCTGCGGAACCACGCGGCCGGCCGCGAGCGCATCGAGCGCCTCCACCAGCAGGTCCGCGCCCATCACGGACAAGCGGCGGCCCAGGTCGATCGCGGTCTCATCGTCGCCGATGGCGGTTTCGGCTTTGAGCAGCATCGGGCCGGTATCGAGGCCGGCATCGATTCGCATAATGGTAACGCCGGTCGAGGTTTCACCGTTGACGATGGCCCATTGGATGGGGCCTGCGCCGCGGTACTTCGGCAACAGCGAAGCGTGCACATTGAGGATGCCCAGCGGCGGAATATCGATGATGGATTGCGGAATGATCTGGCCGTAGCCCACTACCACCATGGCTTCCGGCGCGAGCGAGCGCAGATACTCCACCGATTCCGGCCGCTTGACGCGTTCCGGTTGATAGACGGGCACGCCGAAACGCAGCGCGGCTTCCTTCACCGGCGGCGGCGCCAGCGTTTGCCCGCGCCCTTTGGGCCGGTCGGGTTGCGTAACGGCCGCGAGCACCTGGTGCCCGCGCTCCACCAGCCGCTCCAGGGTGGGCACGGCGAAGGCGGGCGTGCCGAGGAAGACCAGGCGCATAGCGGCGGCTCAGTCCCACTCGCCGGCGCGCTGCATCTTGCGGATCTTGCGCTTGAGAAGATCGCGCTTGAGCGCGCTGATGTGGTTGATGTAGAGCCGACCGTAGAGGTGATCGGTCTCGTGCAGAAAGGCGCGCGCCAGCAGGTCCTCGCCGGTCTTTTCGAACGCCTCGCCCTTGGCATTCTGCGCGCGGATGGTGACGCGCTTGGCGCGGCGCACCTGCTCGCGGAAACCGGGAACGCTGAGGCAGCCTTCTTCGCCCACCTGCTTGCCTTCGACTTTGACGATGGTGGGATTGATGAGGACGAGCTTGTCTTCCGGCCGTTCGCCGTTCGAGACATCGATCACGGAGATCTTCCGGGAAAAGCCGATTTGCGGCGCGGCCAGGCCCACGCCCTTGGCCGCGTACATCGACTCGAACATGTCCTCCAGGAATTGCTTGAGATCCGGCGTATCGAACTCGGTCACGGTTTCCGCTTCGTGTTCGAGCACGGGATCGCCGAATTTGACTATGGGGTAGACCATATTTCGTTCAACGGAGTTTTTGATCTGGGCAGGCTAAGGCATGCCCCGCCCGCAGCACGCGCATTAGTGGCGAGTCATGCTCTAGCTTGCCCTTTGCCATCCCGAGCCGGCACGTCCGCTCCCTCTCAGTCGCGGCTACGAATTGTGCTGAGCCGCGCGCGT